>NZ_JBFULH010000015.1:0-32588 GCF_056400445.1 Pseudomonas sp. P5_B2
CGACCCAACAGCCCCATTAGGGGTTCAGGCCGTTAACCTGGATTTCCGAAATTTCACCGGTCGCTCGGTCGGTCACTTCAATGGTCAGTGAACCGGAATCGTCGACAACGTTGACAATAAAAGCGTCGGTAGAAAGGCTCCCCGAGTTACCGGAAGAGATGTTGTCCAACACTTGCCCCAGCAAGCGCGATTGAAGCTGACTGGTGAACCGCTCCAGTGCGGAAGTACCGGCCACTGCGGTGCGGTCTTTCAGGTCCGGGTCGTCATAGTCGTTCTGTGCCTGAGCGTTGTTGAGCAGCCAGGTGCCRTTSAACGGGTTGCCRCCGAACGASGGATTRACGGGCGTGTAGACCAACTCTGTGGCTTGGACCAAGCCACCGCTGCCAAGCCCGAGCAATAGAATGCCGGTGCGCTGCCAGAACGTTTTTATTTTCATAGTTCGTCCCTCTCCAGGTCCGTTGTGTCCTGCAATAACGCCTCCAGCTTGCGCTGGACAATTTGCCCGCGAACCCAATCGGCGGCCTGATAGGCGTCGTCTTTGAGGTCCACGGTGTTCGGCGGCAGGAACCGTCGATAAACCAGTCGCTGCTGAAACTCCACGGTCACCAGGCTGCCCCAGCGTGCCGAAGGTCGTTCGCGTACCACCAGGTTGAAATCCATCGGGCTGGTGGCGCGCAGTCGTTCACTGAACGAGTAATAAAAGTCGTGGCCGATGTGCGAGATCGTGTCATCGACAATGAAGCCGAGCATTTCGTCCTCTTCGGCGGCGCTGGCGCAGGACGCCACGCACATCAGGACCAGGGCCGCAAACCAGTGCCGGTTCATGGCGATAGCGCCTGAGGCAGTGCAGACTGGCTTTTCGGCGGGCCCGACGTGCCGTCAAGGAAGGCCTTCTCGGCCACGAACTGCCAGTCTGCATAGCTCGCCATGCCATTGAAGTCCGACCACTGGCTGGGAAAGTCGGCCTGCTTGAGCGGCGTGTCGGTCGAGGGGCTGTTGATGCCCGTGATGCGCCCGTCGAAACCGAGCATCAATGTCCATTCCCCACCGCCAATCGGGTCCGGGTACAGCTGGCGCAAATGATGTTTAGGCGTTGGAAAACGCTCGTCCTGTAGCAGGTCTGCCAGCTCTTTCGGATACTGGGCCAGGCCTGGCGAACTGCGGTAATAGCTGCGCAGTGCCTGAGCGTATTGAGTGCCAACCCACAGCAGCTGACGTTCCCGATCGCGGCGCGAAGCGGTGGACCACAACTCGCCGGCACTGGCCAGGCCCATGCCCATCACCACGATCAAAAACAATACGCCCAGGTAGGTAAACCCCGCCTCGTCGTTGGGCTTACCACTCGGAATAAAGGCTGCCATCACGCGCCCTCCCCGTGGCTCCGCTTTTGATATCGGCCACCCCGCCCGCCACGCCATCCGGTGGCGCGACCAGCACCCAGGTGTCTTTACGCTCGGCAATCGGGTCCATCGGCGCGTTGCGCAGGTAACGCTGCTCGATCAGTTGATCAAGCGAATCGGGGTAACGTCCGGTGTCGCCGTAGTAGTGATCCAGTGCTTCACGCATGGCCGACAGGCTCTGGCGCAGCGTGGTTTCTTTCGAAGTTTCGAGGCTGTTGAAATAGCGTGGCAAAGCGATGGTCATCAACGTCGCGATGATTGCCATGACCACCATCAGTTCCAACAGGGTAAAACCCTTTTCCCGACGCATATGCTCACCACTCCCGGTACGCGATGCCGTTAAGCCCTTTGCCCCGGGCCTTGGAGTAGACGTCAAAGACGTCTTCACCGTCGCGCGGGTTTTGAGCCGTGCTGTCATATGAGCGCAAGCCCCAGCCACCTTCGTCGTCACGCTTGACTGTCGTCAGCGGGTCATGGGGAACGCGGCGCAAAAAATAGAACTTGGCGCCCTTGGCGCTGCGCACATCGCGCACGCCCTCCACCAGGACTTGAAGATTGGGTGGATAACCGCTGCTGTTCAGCGACTTCTCGATATAACCGGCGTCAAAGGCACGTTTGTAGGCGTCAATGGCGTCGCGAATCTGGTACAGCGCCGTGCGCAATTCCTGCTCTTTACCCCGGCGCACGATGGTCTCGGTCAGCGGCGCCGCCATACCGGCCAACAGGCCGATCAGGGACAGCGTCACGACGACTTCGATCAAGGTAAAACCACGTTGCGAGGCGCTCATGATCAAGGCTTCTCAATGGTCACTTGAGTGGTAGTTGCAGCCAATGGCCGACCGCCACTCATTTGGGTGGTTACGCCAGACACTGGTCGACCGCCAGTCACTTGAGTGGTCACGCCAGACACCGGCCGGCCGCCAGTCACTTGGGTGGTCACGCCCGCCACTTGCCGTGCGTTGTGTTCAGCCTCATTCGACGTTTGCATCCCGCGATCCGGTGCCTGGACGTGCATGCTGGTTTCGGTACCGGTCTGGAATTCCATGTCTGAAGGGCTCTGGTAAGGCAGGTTGCGCACGATCCGTGGCGTGATCGACAGCACCAGTTCCGATTTGCCGACGGTGTCCTTGTTGCTGCCGAACAACCGGCCAAGGCCTGGAATGTCACCCAGACCCGGGATCTTGTTACCCGTGCTGCCATGGTCGTTACGCACCAGGCCAGCGAGGATCTGGGTTTCGCCGTCATGCAGGCGCAGTGTGGTCTGGGCATTGCGGGTATCGACCTGAACCGGAATGGTGCCCTGACGGGTCGGTTCCAGCGGCGTGGCGTTACTGACTTCCAGGGCGATCTTGATTGCCACTTCATTGTTCAAGTGCACGATCGGTTGCACTTCGAGCTTCAGACCGACATCGAGGTAGGTAACGCTTTCGGTGATCACCGGCCCTTGAGTCGAAGGCACCGAGGTCGCACTGATAATCGGCACGCGCTGACCAATGTGGATACGCGCCTGCTCACGGTTGGTGACGCGAATCACCGGGCTGGCCAAGGTGTTGATGTCGTTGTCTTGCGCGTTGATTTTGGCTTGCGGCGATGGCGAAATGGAGATCCGGTCGGAGGTGATGCCTTTGAGTTGATCAAGGATGGTCACGGGCGAACCGTCGGTGTTGATTACGCCGAAGGTGTTCGGCCATTGCAGGCCGAGGTCAAGAATCCGTTGACGGGCCACTTCCATCACTTCAACTTCCAGCACCACTTCCGGGTTGGACTGATCCTGTGATTGCAGGAGTTTTTCCGCCATGCGGATGGCGTCTTCGCTGTCGCGCATGGTCAAGGTGTTGAGGCGTTCATCGACAAACACGTCGCGGGTCTTGAGCATGGTTTTGATCATGTTCAGCGCGGTGTTCGCATCGATGCTGGTCAGGTAGAAGGTGCGCATCACCAGCTCCTGGTAATCCTTGAGCTTCTGTGGCGAGTCCGGGTAGATCAGCAAGGTGTTTTCGTTCACCACTTTCTGGTGCAGCTGGTTCTGTTGCAGCAGCAGTTGCACGGCGTCCTCGATACGCACATCGCGCACGAAGATCGTGGCTTTCATGTCCGGACGCAGGTCCTTGTCGAAGATGAAATTCAACCCGGCCACCTGAGACAGCACTTCGAAGATGGTTTTCAGGTTGGCGTCGCGAAATTCCAGGGTGACCGGACGGTCCAGTCGGGTGCGCAGTTGTGGATACGGAATCACGTTGCGGCTCTGCACCAGGCGAATGTTGGCTTGCAGTTCCAGGGCGCCTTCATTCTTGGGGTCGAGTTCGAGGATCTGTTTGACCTGACGGTCGGCCCCGTAAATGTCACCACGACGCAGGTCGCCACGGGCCAGTTCGAGTTTTTCATCCATGCTGCGCAGGTACTGGAGCTGACGCAGGGCGTCCTGGGCGCGGCGGTTGTTCGGTTCGATGTTCAGCACCCGGCCGTAGGCCAGGCGCGCCGAGGCGAAATCCCGTTGTGCACGGTCCATGTCACCTTCGGACAGTAACATTGTCACTGCCAGTGCCCGTCCGCTGGTGAGGGCTATGTGCAGCGAAGTATCGCGAGGGTCTTCGCGCAACCCTTCTTCGATACGCGCCAAGCCGGCTTCGTACTGCCCCGACTCGATCAGCTCGGTCCCTTCCTTGTTCGCGATCTGCGCCGAACTGCACGCGGCCAGCGCTGCAACGATGCAGACGCTCAACAGCAAACGGGATTTGTTCATTGCTCGCTCCCCACAGACAAAGTCTGGGACACATGCAGAGGCAAGTAGACAAAGCTCAGTTCCACATCGGAAATCCGCTCGATCCGCCAGTTGTCGTCGATCACATCCCCTTTGCGTACGACGTATATTTTTTCGCCGCTCTGCAAAAACACTTGCAGGTCGGAGCGGTCATGAAGCTTGCCAATGAACTGGAATGGCATCGGCGGTATGCTGGGGGCTTGGACCACCGGGGTTTGGTTGACGGGTTGTTCGATGACGCTGGCCAGGGTCGGTGCCGGCTTCCAGCTGCGGGAGCCGAACAGGTCGCCGGACGGGCTGAGATCCTTGATCACCGCCGGTTTGCCATTAACCGTTACAGCCGGCAACGCGCCACCGGTTTTTCCTTTGGCCGAGGTGGCCACGGCGATGGCAGAATCCTCACCCTCCTCTGCTTGCTGGAAGTATTGAGTCCCCCAGGTCAGCCCCGCGGCTACGCCGAAGAACGCCACCCAACCCATTACGCGTTTGGTATTCATCATGACCTCGACAGGTAAAGGGTCATGCGGATGCGCCCCGTCAGGTCGGTGTCGACGATCTTTTTACGCTGGAACTCCACGTCTTCCACCACCACCGCCGGCAACTGGCCGAGCAAGGCATGCAGGAAGCGCCGCAGTTGCGGATAGCTGCCGCGCACCGGCAACAGAATCTGATAACGGGCCAGGTGCGTCTTGGGGTCGATGCCCAGTGAGTATTCACCGCGAGACAGGGTGATGCGTTCCTGGGAGGCCAATGCGTAGATCTTGTCGATGGCCACGGTGGCCTGAGGCTGTGACGGCAATTTGCTGCGGAAGTCGTCGAGCTGACGTTGCGGCACCACGGGGGCTGCGACGCTGCCGTCTTCAACCTTGGCCAGGTACTCGCCGGCTTCACGGGTCTGCTGGTTCAACTGTTGCAGCGCTTGCCAGTCCGGCACCAGGCCGCCCAGGCCGTACACCAGGGCTACCAGCAGCAGCGCCATGCCGGCCAGGCCGGGAATACCCAGACCTTGCAGGTATTCGTGGATGATCAATCTAGGGATTTGCATCGCCGATCTCCCAACTGGCCGACAGGTTGAATTGCACCGGGTGTTCCGGCACGTTGGCGACGATTTCGTGGCTGAGCAACGACACGTCGGACAGCTCGTCGCTGGCTTCCAGGCGCTGGTGGAATTCGAGCATGGCTTCCAGATCCCGCGCCTCGGCACTGATGCGCACCTGACCTTTGCGCGCGTCCGGGGTCAGGGTCAGCAAGGCAACGTTTTCGCGCGGCATGGCTTCGAGCATGGCGAACAAGCGCTCCCAAGGCCGGCGCAGTTGCTGGGAAACTTTGCGCATTTCCGCCAGGTTATGCGCCTGCTCGCGGGTTTCGGCCGGGGTCAGTGTGACCTTGCTGCCGTTGTCGCCGGTGAGCGCACGCTGGGCATGCTGCAAATGGCCTTGCTGTTGCGAGGCCTGTTCGTCGAGATGGTGCTGGGCAACCAGACACACCAGCGCCAGTACCATGCCACCACCCAACAAGCTCCAGCCCAATGGGCCGGAACGGCGACGCGGCTGGAAGTCGAGCATCAGCGGGCGCATGTCAGGCCACCGCCCGAGACATGACGTACAAACTGTCGCGTACGGCTGTCTGGTCTTCTTCAAGGGTGCGCAACTGCACACCGGGCACGTCCGGGTGTGAGTCGATGCGCGCCGGGGCATGCAGGTAGAGATTGAAGGGCCGTTCGCTGGTCGAGGCTTGCAGTTGGCTTTCACGGCCGATCAGTGCGGTCAGTGCGGCATCGCTGTCGTTGCTGCCCGCCGAACGCACCGCCACCCAACGCCCTTCCCGCGCCAGCAGCAACACACTGCGCACCGGCTCGGCCACCACAAACAGAAAGTCGTCACCGTCAAAGCTCTTTTCAAAGTGGTTGAACGCGGCCATCAGGTACGGCTGCACCGAACGCAAGCGCAGGCCGCGACCGCTGGCCAGGCTGCGCAGGCGCGTCAACAAGTCTTGCGGCAGCGCCGTGGCGATCCGGTCGTAACCCGCAGGCTCGGCCGACAGCACGATGCACCAGGGTTGAGCCGGTACACCGTAAAGGTCTTCGAAGCACAGTTGGGCGAACCCGAGCAATTCGTCGGGGGTGCTGATTGCTTCGCTCCAGGGCACCAGGCAGAAACGACTGAAGTGACCGGAAACCACCACACTCAACTCCGCACCGGCAGGCGCATGTTCACCCAGCAGACGATCGAGGGTTTCGAGGGCGACGGCCCAGGCATGGAAGCCTTCGTCGATAAAGCCGACGCTGCCCAGCCACAGGGTTTCACTGCCCTTGCGCTGGCCCAGGCCGACACCACTGGCGCCGAGGACGGCGACATAACGTTCACGAGACAAAAGTGACACGATTGATCTCCTCGAGCGTGGTACGCCCCTGCTGCACCAGTTCCAGGGCCGACTCGCGCAGCAAGCGCAAGCCACGTTTGCAGGCGTGGGCCTTGATCTTCGAAATGGGTTGGCGCTCGACAATCATTTGCCGCAACTCATCGTCCAGGTGCAGCAGTTCGGCGATCGCACTGCGTCCGCGATAGCCCGTGCCCCGGCAGTGACCGCAACCCTTGCCATGCACAAAGTGGTAATGCCCGACTTCTTTTGGATCGAGGCCCGACGCCTGCAACTCGTCATCGGTGGGGATGACCGTTTCACTGCAACTGGCACAAACCAGGCGGATCAAGCGCTGCGCCAGTACCGCGTTGAGGGCTGACACCAGGCTGTAGGGGTCGATTTCCATTTGGGTGAAACGACCGATCACGTCGAACACGTTGTTGGCGTGGATGGTGGTGAACACCAGGTGCCCGGTGAGTGCCGATTGCACAGCGATTTGTGCAGTGTCCGGGTCGCGGATTTCACCGACCATGATCTTGTCCGGGTCATGGCGCAGGATCGAGCGCAGACCACGGGCGAAGGTAAGGCCTTTCTTTTCATTGACCGGGATTTGCAGCACGCCCGGCAGTTGATACTCCACCGGGTCTTCAATGGTGATGATCTTGTCCACGCCGTGGTTGATCTCGGTGATCATCGCGTACAGCGTGGTGGTTTTGCCGCTACCGGTCGGCCCGGTCACCAGGACCATGCCGTAAGGTTCGGCCGCCAGGCGCCGCAGCTGGCGCAGGGTTTCCTCTTCGAAGCCCAGCGCCTGCAATTGCACGCCGCTGACCTTGTCGGCCAGATCCTGTTTGTCGAGGACCCGCAGCACCGCGTCTTCACCGAAAATGCTCGGCATGATCGATACCCGAAAGTCGATCTGCCGACCGCTGATACCAATCTTGAAGCGACCGTCCTGAGGCACGCGTTTTTCGCCGATGTCGAGTTCGGCCATGACCTTGACCCGGGAAATGACCTGCTCGGCGAATTCGCTGCCCTGGATTTTACTGATGTTGTTCAGTACGCCATCGATCCGGTACTTGATCACCAGGCCGCCACCGGTGGTGCCCAGGTGGATGTCACTGGCGTGCATTTTCAAGGCATCGTAGAGGGTTGAGTTGACCAGTTTGACGACGACGCTGGCGTCTTCGCTGATGCTGGTCAGGGACAGGCTTTGCAGGTTATCGATTTCGACGCCGGTATCGGATTGGGCGTTGAGCGACTCCACCGCGTGGAAGCTCTCTTCGTGACGCGCCAGATAAGCCTTGAGGTCGTCGGCATGCACCAGGTACAGCGGCGCACCGTGCAGGCAGTCGTCGATCCAGGCCAGGCGCGCCGTATCGAAGGGGTCGGCAAACACGCCAATGACCGCATCGTCGTGACGCAGCAGCATGAATTCGCGCTTGAGGCATTGGGCCAGGGTGACCCGGTCGAATACCGGGATGGCCTTGAACAGGCTGTCGGTGTCGAGCACCGGATAATGCAGGGTGGTGCCAAGGCACTGGATGAAGGGCATCGGGGCCAGTTCGCACAACACCCCAAGGGCTTCCAGTACCCGCTCGCCGGAACTGGTGGCGCGGGCCCGGGCCTGGGCTAATTGCTCACTGGTAAAACGCGACGGTACACAGTCCAACAACGCCGGTTCGACGGCAAGGGATAGACGGTCCATGAAATGCTCTCCAACACCCGGGGCTTTTAAGCCCTGTCGGCGCGGCGAGTCATTGCGGCGGTGCCGGAACGTCTTGTCGCGCCAATTACTCCCCGGTGAGCAGTTGTTCGTCGTCTGGCGCCATGGAGGCCGATGTCTTGCGTCGGCGATCCACAAGCACCCAACTACCGTCGTACAACTGCAGCGGGAAACTCTCAGTCCTGCTCTGGCGTCGTTCGACGAATCCTTCGGAAGTGCTCACGCCTGTTTTGGGTTCGCGCTTCATCCCTAAAAGGTCACAAACTGCACGGGCCAATTCCGCCAAAGGAAACGGTTTGAACAGGATATGGCTGACTCCCAGTTGCCGGGCCCGCTCACACACTTCAGCGGTTGGGTGCCCGGTAATCAGCACAAAGTGACACTTCCTGTTTTGGCGGACGGCATCGAGCACCTCAAAGCCTTCCATATCGGGCAAGCGGTAATCGAACACCATCACATCGGGTGCAAATCTTTCGGCTTCGCCGATCGCCTTCGCACCGTCGTTCGCTACCAGGACTTCCAGCCCTTGCGCCGCCAGATACTCCTGGAGGTTTTGTGCAAGCAGCTGTTCGTCTTCAACAACCAGTATTCTGTTCAACAAGGTCGACTCCTTGTAACCACAGGTACGATTTCCGTGCCCCGGGAGTACGCGCCTTAATTAGGCTAACGCACACTTCATGCCAGACTGAGAGCCGGTTTTTGACCGACACATCTCTTTGATTTCCAAGATAAAACTTTTTCGCTCACGAACACAGTCCCCCAAAGACGGGGAACGGTCAGGATTTGCCATGATGCTTGCCCCACAATTGGGGGACAAGCGTTAATCAGCATCCATCCGTTCAATTCGATTATTTGATCGAAGCTGCGCCAAGACTTGCAGGCGAGCTTGAGCCTGTTGCTGTCGGGCGAGATAAGCCCGGACCATCTCAAGCCCCTGCACTTCTGGGACATCGACCGCCTCCGAGTGGTTCTGCAAATAAATCAAATGCCAGCCTATTGGCGTGCGCACCGGTTCACTGACCGCCCCCGGCGCCAGGGCAAACGCCACTGCTTCGAACTCCGGCATCATTCGCCCACGAGAAAACGAGCCCAGATCCCCGCCTTGSCTGGCAGTCGAGTCTTCGGAGCCGGCCCGGGCAACGCTGGCAAAGTCCTCACCCTGACTGATTTTGACACGCATTTCTGTTAAGCGTAGTCGGGCTGCTTCAACTGTGGTGGCATCGGCGCCCTGGGGCACCTTGATCAGGATGTGCCGGGCTTGGACTTCTTCGGGTCTGCTCATGTCAGCGCGGTGTTCTTCGTAAAACGCCCGGACCTGTTTTTCATCCGGCTTGCCCACCTGGATAAGGTCAGCGAAGACTTGCTGGGCCGCCAGCTCGCGGCGGGTGTACTCGGTAAAGCTGGCTTCATCGAAACCGGCGTCTTCAAGCCGGCGGGCAAACACTTCGGGGCCACCGATCGCTTGCCGGGTCTGGGCAACCTGGCTTTGCACGTCGGCATCGCTGATCACCACGCCGCGCTTGACCGCTTCCTGCCACAACAATTCCTTGTCGATCAACGCATCCAGCGCCTTCTGACGCAGTTGCTTGTAGGCCTTGGGGTTACGAATGTTGCCCACCGCCCGGCCCTGATCTTCGAGGAATTCGGCAAAATAACGTTCCAGGCGAAACTCGGAAATTTCTTCGCCATTGACCCGTGCGGCGGCCGGCCCGTTGTTGCAGAACGCCACCGGGGCCCACAGTGTCAGCAGCATCAGCGCAATATTGAGTTTCATGTTCGGCCTCCGGTCAAGGCATGACAGCAAGGGGTTTGTAGGGGGCAACCAGGAAGAAACGCTGGTCGGGCAGGTCCACCGTGACGACATGCGCGCCACTCAAGCCCAAGCGTCGACCCGGGCCAAAGCTGATAAGCGGGGTCAGCCCGGTATCGAAATCGTGCAGGCCTTCCAGGGCACCGATGAGTTTGTCGCGGCTGGCGTCGCGCCCGGCCTGCTTCATGCCTTCGCTCAAAAGTTGCATCGAACTGTAGGCGCCGACTTGCAGCAACGAATGCTGACCGCCAAGCCCCTGCTTTTCGCGCAATTGCGTGAGCGCCAGGCGTCCGGCCAGTGTCCAGTCGCTCGGTACGAAGGGGTAGGCCAAAAACAACCGACGGGAAAATCCACTGGGCACTCGCAACACGTCACCGCCCACCTGATTCGACGCGGCGAACAGGTAAGGCACCTGCCCCGCCGTTTGCAAACGTTCGGCCAAACGACTGAAGCCGCTGCTGCTGCCCAGGTAAAACACCGACCGCGAGCCCAGTGGCAGTTCGTCTTTTGCCTCGTCGTAGGCTTGCAGGCGCACCTGTTGCCAGGCGTTATCTTGCAGGTACTGACTAAGGTTTTGCGCGGCCAGCCGTTGGCCCGGCTCGTCCGGATAGGTAATCAGCGTCGGCCCCTGCAGCACACGCAAACTGGCGGCGGCGTAGTTGGCCAGGGCGATCAGCTGTTCGCGCAGCCCCGGCAATGGTTCAAAGATTTGCCGACTGCCCTGCGCCGAGCCCTGCAACGAAAGCGGCCCGATCAGCGGAATCCGCGCCTGTTCCAGACGCGCCGGCAGGTCCGCATCCAGTGCCGGTGCCAGCGGTGCAATCAGGGCGAACACTTGCTCGCGCTCGATCAATTGGTCCAGCGCCCACTCGGCGCTGGCCCGGTCCAGACCAGGGTCGAGAATGGTCAGGCGCAATTGCCGGCCATGAATGCCGCCCGCCGCATTAATTCGCGCCACGCTGCCCTTGAGCACCGCTGCGACTGTGGCGCCCTCGTCGGCCAAGGGTCCCTGACTTGGCAACAACGTGCCCAGGTGCAAACTGTCGTCGGTCAAACCGGGGTCGCGGTCTTCGGCCACACGCTTGAGATAGGCCGAGAGGTTGCGTTGATCTTTCATCGACAGCACGAACCGCGGCATCGCCGGGTCGAGGCGATTGTTGGCGGAGTCGCGACCTTGCGCTATGGCACGGGCCAGCGTGCCCTCGGTGTAAGCCGGATAATTGCGGCCGTTGATTTGTTTCTGCCCATAGCGGCTGGAGAGGCGCGACCAACTGACATCAGGGGGGCGCACCCCGCCTTCCGGTCGCCCCTGACCGTCAGCGCCATGGCAGTTGGCGCACGGCAAACTGGTGGCCGGCAGCAGCATATCGGCAGCGCCGACCCGTGCCATGACCGGTTCACCGCTCTCGGCCACCCCTTCGCGATACAGGCGTTTGCCCGCACTTTCGCTGGGGGTCAACGTTAACGCCTGGGCGGCAAAAGGAATGCCGCCAAGGAGTAACAGGCCGAGGACGAGGGACGTTTTCATGACACGCACTCAACCACCGGCCACGGGCATGGTCAGCAACTGCAAGCGCTGGGCAATGGCGGCAGCCGGGGCATCGGGGCGGATTTTGCTCCAGCGTTTGTTCGCCACATCACCGACGATCAACTGCGTCGAATGCTGTTCGGGGGTCGGCACGACTTGGCCGATACGCCCCAGGACAAGGTCCATTTGCGCCTTGTCGCCGGTAAGAAAAAGCCAGTGGGGGCCATCGACGCCCTGCTTCAAGGTATAGGCCTTGAGTACCGCCGGTGTATCACGCAGCGGATCACTGGTAAGGGAGATAAAGGTAATGCCATCCGCCTTGTCGCCCAGCAACTCACGCACTTCCTTGAGCTTGCGGGTGATCAGCGGGCAAGCATCATCGCAGCTGGTGAAAATCACATTCATCAGTACCACGCGGTTTTGCAGCGCGTCACTGTAGAAGCGCAAGGTCTCGCCGTTCTGATCCTGCAACGGCGTATCGGTGAACCAGGTTTGTGCGTCGTGCGTGCCGGTCGCCGGTTGCGCGGCAGCCACCGTCGGCGCGGCTTCTTCGTGCCCTTCGTGGGCAAGCGCCGTCAAGCTGGACAGGCCAAGGCACATCGACATGAGGGTCAAGGCGAGCGTTCTCATGGCTGTTGCTCCATGGCAATGGCGGTGTGTTTAGCGTGGGCATTGCGCTGGCCGCTGAGTTTCTCGACTTCACGGGTCAGCACGGTCGGGTCGGTGAAACCGTAGTAGCGGGTCCAGTGACGGCTGTTGCCGTCGCCGACGAGGATCAACGGCTGGTGGTTTTTGATATCACCACTGAACGAGCCCAGGCCTTTGAGGGTTTCAGTGATCGACTGCGAACTGCCCGTCAGCCAGCTCCAGCCCGGACCTTTCTGGAAGTTGCTGGCGTAGTCGTTCAGGCGTTTGGCGTCGTCGCGCTGCGGGTCGACGCTGATCGACACCAGCTGCACCTCGCCGCCGACCCGCGCACCGAGTTGCTTTTGCACCTTGCCCATGATCGAGGACACCACCGGGCACACCGTGGTGCAACTGGTGTAGATGAAGCTCATGACCACGATTTTGTTGCTGACCAGGTCCTTTTCAAGGCGCACCGGTTTGCCGTTCTGGTCCACCAGCGCCACGTCGGCGAACTTGACCTGGGCACTCTCGGAGCTGGCGCTTTTGGCCGGCATGTCGTGCCCGGCGTGCTCATCCGCCGAGTGCGCCAGGGCTTGACCCATAGCGGCAGTCAACAGGCAGAACGTCAGCAATCCACGATGTGCGAAACGGTTCATGTCGGTGTCCTCTTCAGTTCGTAACGCCGGGCAGAACCCGCACGCTGGCAAAAGTCTTATCGTCAAAATTCGCACCCAGCGACGCCGCACGGACGTGCAAGTACCACGCGCCGTTCTGGTCCAGGGTCACCGGGGCTTCATAGATGCCGTTGCCCACGTCGAGGGCGGCAACTTCCTGAACCCGAGAAGTCGGGGCGAGGAAGTAGCGCACTTGAACATCCTTGACCCCGCTGCGCTGGACCTTCTGCTTGCCCTCGACGATGCGAAAGCGCACCACGTAAGGGCTGCCGATGGCGGTCGTTGCCTTGTCGAGCATGAACTCCACTTTGGGCACGCCAGCGTGTTGGGCGAGTTGTTTGTCGGGCTCAACCAAGGCCGTGAAGCAATGGATGATGTTCGGTTGATTGAGCAGAAACGCCACGTCGAAACGCCCCGCCGAGGGCAATTTGATCCGCGCGCTGTACAGCCCCGGTTCGACCTCGCGCAAGCTGCGATCGATGACCATCGCCGCCCGTGCCACTTGCCCGCGATTCGGGTAACCGGACATCGGCGCATTCATGCCTTCGGCGTAGAAATAGGTGGTGTTGTCGACCGGATTGACCACAAACACCGCATTGTCGTCCCGCGACACCGCCAGGCTCGACGCCAGCGGCAGATCACCGGCCATCCTTGGCGGCTGCGGCCCGGCTTCGAAACCCTGGCTGATCGGCGTGCGCCCCTGGCCCAGCGACGACAGGTTGATCATCGTGACTTTTGCCGATGCCAGTCCGCGTACATAGGCATACGCTTTGGTAAACACCACTTGGTACGGTTCGGCGGACACGTCCAGTTCATGGATCAGCGAGTCGGTGGCGGCGTCGATTATCGAGGCCTGGTTCTCCAGTGTGTTGAGCACGATGCCGAAACGGCCGTCAGCGCTGAATCCCATGGGCCCAAGGCCCTGCTTCACCTTGATCACCCGGCGCACCGCCAGGCTGGCGCTGTCGACCACGGTCACGGTGCCGTCTTTACCATCAGCGACATACACCGCCTGGGACAGCGGCGAGTACGCCACCGACAGCGGGTGCGAACCGGTCTTGAGTTGTTTGCTCACAGTCAGGCTGGCGATGTCGATGATGCTCAATGTGCCGTCGTCGCGGTTGGTGACGAAGGCAAACCGGCTGTCCTTGCTGAATGCGATTTCGTGATGCCCGGCCCCGGTGGCCAGGTGTTTGAGGGTTTTCAGGCTATGGGTGTCGATCACCGTGACGCCGGACTCTTCGGCATTCGACGCATTGTTGCCGACCCACAGCAGACGCTCATCCGGTTGCAGGGCCACGCGCACCGGGTTGCTGCCGGCTGCCACCGACTCCAGCAACTTGAATTGCTCGCTGTCGATCACGGCCACTTCCCCCGCCGTCGGCATCGACACAAACACCCGTTTGTTGTCCTTCGGGGTCACCCAATCCATCGGCGGTTGTTTGAGGTCGATCCGTGCCATGGTGCTGGTAATCCCCCCCACCGACACCGATGGATCGACCACCGAAACACTGGCGTCGCGATTCATCACCAGCAGGAAGTAGCTGTTCAGGTCCAGCAACGGCCGCGCGCCAATGCTGGATTTGAGGAACACCCCAACCCGCGACTTGCAGCTTTGCTCGCGGCCCTGGGCCTTGTCGGCGGCGACGGTTTCGGGGTCGAGCCAGGCGCCGGGATTGACGCCCGACAACGGCTGGCCCGAGGCACTGTCGTTGACCCGGAACTGCACGTCGGCAAACTCACCTTCGCGCAGCACGCCGTCCCCGGCTAATGGCTTGACCTCAAGCGCCACCGAAATACCGTCACGGGAGAGATTCTGGCTACTCCAGGTGTCCGGCAGGGCGACCTTGCTCAAATTGTTGGTCGGCGCGGTGCGCCACACGCCAAGGCTGATCAGCGCAGCCCCGACAACCAGTGCACAACCGGCGATTTTGATAGTCCTGTTCATCGCTCTATACCCTCTTGATTCTGTACCTGCCGCGCATCCCTTGTGGGAGCGAGCCTGCTCGCGATAGCGTCATTTGCCTCACCCCATGACACCGAGGTGACTTCATCGCGAGCAGGCTCGCTCCCACAGCCCCCTCTCCCGGCCTACGGCGCCGGTGCCGGTTCAGGTTCGTTGGTCACCCGCAGCAAACCCCAAAGCCCTGCGGTGTTGCCGTACGCCCCGTAATCTCGGAACAGGTAGTCGCCCGGAATCGCATTGGCGCCCCCGGCGCTCGGGTGCATGGAACTGAAGTGCGCCGCTGGCAGGATGCTTTCACGAGCGCCGATGTACATCGACATCGGGTTGTAGCCGAACCGCACCGAACCCACGCCAGGCGTCCACATCGGATAACCGCCGGTGTCGCTCTTCTCCGCCAGGAACGGGTTGACCGACCAGACGTGACCGTCAAGCTGGAAGGTCGAACCACGGCTGCCACCGGTTGGCATCATGATGTGGGTGCGGAAAGGTTGCCCCGGTTTGACATACAGCACCGGTGTCTGCGGATCGCCCCCCACCAACGCGTTGCTGTAAGCCATGTGCGCGTTGGGCACGTCGCCGTAACCGTAACCGCCGGCGTGACCGAATGGTGCGTCCGGTGGCAGGCCGAAGCGGAACCACAACGGCTCGGTCTTGTAGTTGATGGCCATGCTGGAGTTGTCCTGTGGATCGGTCGGCACCCCCAGGCCTTCAGCTGCAATGCCTTCCACCGGCCGGCCATTGGCCCAGCGAATGTTCAACGCCTTCTGCCAGACCATCGCAAAGTCGCGGTAAATGGTCTGCCCTGGCGCGGTGACCGTGGCATTGGTTTTGCGCGCGTCCTCAACCCAAGTGGCGCCGACCGGCAGGATGCTCATCGCACCACCGAGGCCTTTTTGTGGCTGCTTGATCACGTCCGCCGGGGTGAAATTCAACCCGCCGAACTCCACCGCCGTGGCGTTGATGTTGTCCACACTGCGGCCCAGTTGGGTGATCGGTTTGCCTTCACGCTCCAAGTGCCCGGCGTAGTACTGATAAGTACGCGTCGGGTACGCACCGCTGTTGCCAACGCGAGGCGGTACGGTCTGGATCGGGTTGGCGCCGACGTTAGTACCGTCGGATTTGGTGATGTCGTATGCCAGCAGTTGCGCATGCAAGCCAACGTGGCTGGACGGCCGCATCAGGTTGTTGCTGAAGGTGGTCGCGCCCTGCCCGTTATTGCGATCACGTTTGACCATGCCTTGCATCACCGCTGTCTGGGTCAAGTCGGGCATAACCACTGGCAAGCGGTTTTCCAGGGTGATGTTGATGCAGTCACCCGCCGCTGCACGCAGCACCAGTGGTTCGACAGGCACACCGGGTTTCAGCTTGCCGGTGGCTGGGTCGAGATCGGCTTTGCGCACATACAGAATCGCGGTCGGATCATGCAGCGGCCCACTCTGCCCGCCGATGGTGAAGG
Source organism: Pseudomonas sp. P5_B2 (assembly GCF_056400445.1). Taxonomy (NCBI): domain Bacteria; kingdom Pseudomonadati; phylum Pseudomonadota; class Gammaproteobacteria; order Pseudomonadales; family Pseudomonadaceae; genus Pseudomonas; species Pseudomonas sp. P5_B2. Next base: position 16,310 of record NZ_JBFULH010000015.1, read on the forward strand.
TCTCGCCATCTTCAGGATCGGTCACGGTGACCTGAGGAATGTTCACCGTCCTGGAGTTGTAAACCAGGGTGCCACCCGCCGGGTTCAACGGCCCGCCGACATGCTGACCGATCCCCGCCGGATCCGCGATGGACAGGTTCAGCGGATTGCCAAGAATGTCGTTGGCCAGTGCCGCGACCACTTCATAGTTGCGTTGCACGGTAGGCCGGGTGCCGATGCCGTTCGGGTTGGCGCTGATCCGTGGGCAGGAACCATCGAAGGCCACGGTGTTGCGCATACCGGCCGGTTTCGGGTTGTTCGGCAGCGCGAACAGGTCATTGCGTTGCGCGGTGTAGTTGCGCATCACACCCCAGATACCGCTCCAGTAACCTTCCAGGGACGCATCCATCGAGTACAGATAATCCCCGGTGGTTGCCGCCGAACTGGACAGCATCGAGACCGGCGCAATGAAGCCCATCTGCTCGGAGATCCCGATCATTTGCGACGCGCGCCAGCCGGAGTTGGAGCTGTTGCCGAAACCGGAACCGCTTTGCAGCCATTTCACGCCGTGCAGGGTCACGTTGTGTTCTTCTTCGTGACCACCGGCATGCACCCGCAGCCGCACATTGTCACCGGTGTAGGTACGCAGCATTGGGGTGAACGGGTCACCCGGTTCGGCACCACCACGGTTGATGTGTGGCGGGAACAACGTGGTCCCGCCGGTTGGGCCGGTGGCGGCAGTGATCTGGTTTGGCGCCAGGTTCATCGCCGGGATCGCCCGATCGGTACGGCTTTGCATGGCGTAGGAAAGGTCGCCGCCGAGGCCATCAGCCTGCATGCCGCGCTTGCCATCCGGCCCGACCTTGTTCGGGTCGTACACCCGCAAGGCCAGCGGTTCGTTGCGGTAATTGACCACGAACATGCCCGGGTCATCGACCGAGATGGCTTGTGGGCAAGGCCGGCTTGGGCAGCCCGGAACCATCCCTCCCTGTACCTCGACTACACCTTCCAACAGGTTGCTGGCGTTGTTGCGCACCGGCGGGTTGATCGCGTAGCGGAAGCTGTCGGCGGTGGCAGGGAAGGCCTGCGCATCCGGCACGCCATTGGGGCCGGCGCCGACGTACACACCCGCTTCATAAGCGTGTTGGAAGTCGCTGTATTCGAGGAAGAACTCACGGAAGCTGTCGTTCTTGCCGTCGCCGTCCAGGTCACCGGTCGACACCACCGCTTGCCACGAGGTCGGCCCGCCGTCCTGCCGCGCGCCGCTGTACAACGGCTCGCCGGTTTCGGCGTGGAACCATGTGGAACCGGCTGGTTCTGCCAACACGGTGGCGTACAGACCAATCTGTTGGTGCGTCGATGGGCCTAAGTGGTCGTGGGTGAAAATGGTCCCCAGGCCACGGTCGACACCTTTGCTGTTGACCACCGGATCGACAAACCAGCGCTGCATCGCCGTGCGTGCGCCCACCCAGTCAGCCCGGCCATATTGACCAAAGAACGGATGCGCCTTGGCCACCGGGCAGGCCGGTGTGCCGTCACGCGGGTCGGTGCCTTCGCACTGGTTGTACAGGCGAATCGCGTGGATGCGCTCTTGCACGGCACCGGGGGAAAGCACGCCGTCTTCATAGTTCCAGCCGTTGGCCGAACCGTCAGCGGCGGTCAGGTCCCATTTAGGCAGGTGAATGTGCTGGCCGATCACGTCGGTCGGTGTGCGCACTTGATAGTCGTCCATCTCGTAGATGGCCGGCACCAGGTTGGTTTGCTGGTACTGCACGCAATCGAAGGTGTTCATGCGCATCACCAGAGGCTCTGGCGGACGCTGTTTGGTGATTACCGGCCAGGCGTCTTCCCACAGCGCCAGAATGCGCGCTTGCGGGAAGTGGTAGCCGACCTTGTTGTACACCGCATCAAACTGGATGTTGGCCGCTTTGTAGATGCGTGGACGGTCGGCGGTGAAGGTCGACGAACCGGTGAACGACAGGCCATCGATGCGCTCGCCGCTGTTGAACTCGCCGGTGCCAGCACTGGCGGTCAGGCGTTTTTGCCGATCGTCCATGCATGGTTCGTAGTACGGCGCACCCGCCATCGGCAAGGCGCCGTTGGTGCGGAAGTTGCGCGCCACCACTTGATTGCCCGGCAGTACTGCGTAGCTCGCGTGTTCTTTTTTGGCGTGGAAGGCCATGGCCGCCTGTTCGACTTCGGTGCCCTCTTCAGGCATGTAAATCGGTTTGGCCCGGGTCACTTCCTTGGAGAAGTCCAGCGAAGTGGTCACGGTGTGCGCCTCACCACCCGAGGAGAAACCATCCAGTGAGTGCCGCCCCAAACCGCCGTCCCAACCACCGGACTGCGCCGGGTCGAGGTTGGCCCACAAGGCATTGCCGCTGGTTTTCAGGGATTGCGCCTTGGCGGCGTCGAGCATGTCCAGCGGTGGGGTTGGCGGACGTTGGCCGACCGAGGTTTCCATACCGCCGATCCAGAACGGATAACCAGGGTTTTTCAGGCTGCCGTCGGCATTGCGGTTGGCTTCGCTGCGGTCCACCAGGGCCAGGGAACCAATGGCTTGAGCACCACCGCTGCCGCCATGATGTCCGCCGTCGTCATCGCCCTCCTCTTCGTCATCGTCATCGCCCTGACTGGCCACCAGGGTTTCGCTGATTTTCGGCACGACCGCCACTTTGCCCGGCATCGGCGCCATGGCTTTGCCCGGCAGCGGCACTACTGCAGGAATCGGCGTACCGGCAATGATCTCGCCATCAGGCAAGGCCCGCGCGCCTGCCGCCGGTTTACCGCTGCGCAGGGCGTAAGGTTCGCTGTGATAGCCGTCGTCCCCTTGTTGCGAGACTTCGAGTCTGGTGCCCTCTTCAAACACATCGTGCACTCGCCACATGGCCCACATGCCTTGGGCAAAGTGCGGGTAGAAGTGGCAGTGATAGATCGCATCGCCCGCCACGCGGTTGCGGTTGCCCGAACCACCGTTGGCGATTTCATAGGTGTAACCGGCGCCCGGACCAATGCCCTGAGCGTCTACATAGTCGGAGTTATCGTCGTTGGGGTTGTACAGCCATTGATGGCCATGCAAGTGAAAGATGTGTTGCTCGTGACCGTTGTGGGTGTTGCGGAATTTGACGAAGTCACCGATGTAGCTGTGGTTGACGTTCGAAGGCTCGGACGGGTACAGCGCCATGGTCGCCTTGACCCCGATCTGGTCGGCGCGTGGCGTTTGACCTGGAAGAATGTTTTCCAGGCCGACGTTGGCCGGTACGTCCACCAGCATCGCCACGTCCCCCACGGTGTGGGAGCTGAGGAAGAATTCTTCATAGGCGCAGGACAGGCAATCGTGCATCGGCCCGACGCCCAGACGGTTGGCCACCACTTCGGCGCCCATACCGCCGGAGCCGTAGTTGATCATGAACGAGTCACGAGTCGGTTCCAGCACGTGGGCCATCACCGGGTCTGCCCAATAGGCAGGGAATGCCTGGGTCGCGGCAACTTCATCCTGGAACTGCGAGGCGAAATCACGGAACGGTTCCAGCCGGTTTGGCAGCGCCGGGTTGCGTTTTCCCATGGATTCCAGCGCGTAGGTCGAGGGCGGGAAGCTGCCGTCGGCGTTGCTGCCCATCACGATCGCGTCGCTCTCGCTGGAAATGATTTCATTGCCGTCGACCATGCTGATGATCGGCGTGCCAGCCTTGCCTTCCCGGATCCACGGCTCGCGCTGCGGGTAGCGCGCCTGGTAATCGACAATCGGCTGGCCGGCCGGGGTACGGCCAGCGCTGGCAAGGCGCATTTCTTCCTCGGTTACGGTGTTGCGATAAGTGCGCCCACCCTTGGGCACCACCACCACTTCGCCAAACAGGCCGTTGGCCACGTTACCCGCGTCGCCTTCACCACCAAAGGTGGCGCCACGACTACTCGCGGCAAACGCGCCTTCGCGCTCGGCGTACAAGGTGTAGGAACGGGTGGCGCCTGGCGGGATCAGTGAGTTGGCGTTGCGCCCGGTAAAGGAGGCGATGTCGTCAATGCTGTTGACCGCTTGCAGGCCGTTGACCTGAAAGCCGACGTGACGGTCGGTGACTTGCTCATCGACCTTGAATTGGTCGGTATTGCCGGCTTCTACCTGCTCTTCACCCTCGACCTCGGTGCCCTCGTGTTTGCCGGGGTTGGCTTGATACGCCAGCAAGTTTTGCAGGTTGATCGTCAGGCAATCACCGGCGGCCACCCGCAGTACCAGCGGACGCGGACGCTTGTCGGGCCGCAGCGAGACTTTGCCTGGCACCGCCGACCCGCCCTGGGCCAAAGACATATTGTTGTCATCGACCACGTCGCGGCGCAGGGCGAACATCATGCCGTTTGCGTTCTGCGCACCGAGGCGGTTGAACATCAGCGGCTGATCCAGCGCCACGACGTTCGCCACCAGATTGCGCTCGCAACGCGCGGCAGCTTCGGCCAGCTCGATGCCGAACATCGACGCCACCAACAGCAGCAGATTAAACAAAGACGGAGCGTTAGGTATGCCGGTCATGGTCACGGGGCCTCGCGATGGGTGCTCACAGGAATTATTCTCGACAAATGCGGTACAGCAATCGCCATGCCAAATATAATTTTGTAGTTTTTCAACGAGTTAGGCGTTCGACTTAATAAGCCGGGGGGACATTCCCCACCAATTCCCCACTTTTCTGCCGGGGGCAATCTTTCCCCACTATTGGGGGTTGTCGGCACACCGTTTCGATTACAACGGCGCATCCGCAGCCAAGCCCTGCAAGCGCCGGTATTGGCGTAAAACATCGGGCACGTAACGTTGGGTTTCGGCGAACGGCGGAATCACCCCGCCACGGCTGAGTACTGCTTGCGGCCCGGCGTTGTAGGCCGCCACCGCGAGGGCAATGTCGTTGTCAAACAGGGTCAACAGACGCTTGAGGTACTTGGCGCCGCCCTGGATATTGGCCTTGGGATCGTAGACATCCTTGACGCCCATCTCCCGCGCGGTGTCGGGCATCAATTGCATCAGCCCGCCAGCGCCCTTGGGGGACCGTGCATCGGCGTTGTAACGGGACTCGGCGCGGATGACCGCATGCAACAGCGCCGCCGGCACTTCATTGTCCGTGGCAGCCGCCGCGACCAGCTCGGCATAGGGTTGCGCGGCGATCATCTGGGGCTGCTGATCGAGGCTGACGACCGCCGCAGTGGGCTCGTGAATGACCCGTTCATAGGTGCGGCCGGGACGGTGGACATTGGACAGTACATAGCTGCCCTTGGCGTCTACGGAAATGAAGACATCGGCCTGTGCAGCGCTGCTCAGTAGCAAACATCCGAGTAATCCAGTGGTGAGTATTCTCATTTTTCTTCCTCCCCTGGCCGGCCCCGAAAAATGGGGGTTATGCCCCAATGACCGATCGTGTAACAGCCATACGCAAGCTCTGTGCCGTAAGCGCAAAGGCCCATGGCACGGGGAGTCCAGAAGATTGCCCAAGGCTGAGCATGGCAATTGCATAAGCCTTTGTTGCGACCCTTCTGCCGATTGTGTGAGGTCATCATGAATCAACGTCTGTGTTGTGCCCGGCGTACTCAACGCGGGTTCACCCTGCTCGAACTGTTGGTGGTGCTGGTGGTGCTGGGGCTGTTGGCCGGTATCGTCGCGCCGAAGTATTTCGCCCAACTGGGCCGTTCTGAAGTCAAAGTCGCCAAGGCGCAAATCGAAGGCCTGGGCAAGGCGCTGGATCTGTATCGCCTGGAGGTCGGCCATTACCCGTCGACCGAACAGGGTCTACAGGCACTGGTCACCGCGCCAAGCGATGAAACCCACTGGACTGGCCCTTACTTGCAGAAAAAATTGCCTCAGGACCCATGGGGCCGTAACTACAACTACCGCTATCCCGGCGAAAACGGCGAGTACGACTTGCTGTCCATGGGCAAGGACGGGCAACCCGGCGGCGAAGGCGAAAACGCCGAAGTCACCAGCTGGCAATGACGGGGGAAGACCATGCGCTTTCATCTCAAAGCCGTGGGCAAGGCCGGTGTGGTCTCGATGACCGTCGAGGCCCCCGGCCACAGCGAAGCCCGGCGAATTATCGAAGACCAGGGTATGCGGGTGGTCAGCCTGCATGCCGATCGACATTGGCGTGCCTTGCGTCTGCAAAAGCGCGAAACGTTCAACCTGGTGTTGTTCAGCCAGGAACTGACCACATTGCTCAATGCGGGCCTGCCGTTGATCGATGCGCTGGAAAGCCTGGCCGAAAAAGAATCCGCGCCACAAGCCCGCAAAACCTTGAGTGAGCTGGTGCGTTTGCTTTACGAGGGCAAATCGTTTTCCCAGGCATTGGGCCAGTTATCGGGGGTATTCCCTCCGTTGTACGTTGCGCTGGTGCAATCCAGTGAAAAGACCGGTGCCGTGGGCGAAGCCCTGGGCCGATATGTCAGCTATCGCCAGCGCATGGACGAGGTTCGGCAGAAAATCGTCAGCGCGTCGATCTACCCCATGCTGTTGCTGGTGGTGGGCGGTGGCGTGGTTCTGTTCTTGATGGGTTACGTGGTGCCGCGTTTCAGCCTGGTGTTCGAAGGCCTGGGGTCGAACCTGCCGTGGCTATCGCAAGTGTTGATGACCAGCGGGATGTTCCTCCACGCGCATCAGGGGGAATTCTTCGGCGGGTTGCTGGCAATCATCGTCGCCCTCGCCTTTCTCCAGCGCCAACCGGCCTTTCGTCGGGGCGTAGATCGTCTGATTGAAAAAGTCCCGGCGATCCATCAACGCATCTTCATGTATGAACTGGCGCGCTTCTACCGTTCGCTGGGGATATTGCTGCAAGGCGGCATCCCTCTCGTCACAGCCATGGGCATGGTGCGTGGTTTGCTCACCGTGGCGTCTCGAACACGTTTGGACGAAGCCTGCGAACGGGTGCGCGAGGGTCAATCGCTGTCGGCTGCGCTTGAGCTCAATCACCTCGTGACCCCGGTGTCCTTGCGATTGCTGCGCGCCGGCGAACAGTCCGGCAACCTCGGGCAAATGATGGAGCGCAGCGCTGATTTCTACGACGAAGAAATCAGTCGCTGGCTCGAATGGTTCGTAAGACTGTTCGAACCGCTGCTCATGACCTTCATCGGCCTGTTGATCGGGGTCATCGTGATCCTGATGTACATGCCTATTTTCGAGCTGGCTTCAAGCATCCACTGACCCCTCTGGAACGGGGTCTAGCGGTAAGTTGCATTTTTTATCGACGATACAACTGAATAAATCCGGACGCTGAGGTGTTCTTCTACTGAATCGGGCAGCACGTTGCAGTGTTCATCTACGTTCAAACCCTGAACAAGAAGACGGAGAACGACATGCACATCAACAAGCTTTTACTTGCAGTAGCTATTGGCGCGGTCCTGTCGGCGTCTACCGTATTGATCCCGGACAGCTTATCCAGTATGTCGACCGCTCAGGCCAAGGATGGTGGCAGTGGCGGCGGAGGGGGTGGCGGTAGTGGTGGCGGTGGCGGCAATGGCGGCGGCGGCGGCGGCAATGGCGGCGGCAGTGGTGGCGGTGGCGGTGGCGGCAATGGTGGTGGCGGCAATGGTGGCGGCGGCAGTGGCGGTGGCGGCGGTGGTAGTCACGGTGGCGGCGGTAACAGCGGCGGCGGCAGTGGTGGAAGCGGTGGCGGCGGTAGTCACGGTGGCAGTGGTAGTGGCGGCAACAGTGGCAGTGGCGGTAATAGCGGCAGCGGCCACAGCAGCAGCGACCATGGTTCGAGCCATTCCGGCAACACAGCCTCCTCCAACTCAGGGCGCAGTGGCACGCACTCCGAACCCGGCGACGATCATGGCGTTCATGCCAACGGTGAAGCAGGCGATGACCATGGCGTTCATGCCAACGGTGAAGCAGGTGATGACCATGGCGTTCATCGCTCCGGTGAAGTCTCCCATAACCAAAATGGCGTTCACCGCTCCGGTGAAGTCTCCCACAACCAAAATGGCGTTCACCGCTCCGGTGAAGTCTCCCACAACCAAAATGGCGTTCATCGCTCCGGTGAAGTCTCCCACAACCAAAATGGCGTTCATCGTGCCGGTGAATTGGGCGACGACCGTGGCGTACATGCCAACGGCGAAGTGGGCGATGACCGTGGCGTACATGCCAATGGCGAAGTCGGCGATGACAAAAGGAGCTGATAACCGCTAAACACAGGAGCCCAGGAAATCCCCTGTGGGAGTGAGCCTGCTCGCGATAGCCATTTGTCATTCAACATTGATGTTGTCTGACACTGCGCCATCGCGAGCAGGCTCGCTCCCACAGGGGCATCTGTGTGTGAGGCTTAGAGCACACCCTCAGCCTGATCCAGCCGCTCGCGCAAAAACTCGATCAACGCCTGCACCGGTCGCGAACTCTGACGGTGCTGCGGGTACACCGCCGACAACGTCAATGGCTCAGGCCGAAACGCATCCAGCACCGGCACCAGCCTGCCGTCCTTCAAGGCGGCACCGACGATAAACGTTGGCAAGTAGGTAATCCCCATCCCGGCAATCGCCGCGTCCCTGAGCAACTCACCGTTGTTGACCCGCATCCTGCCCGTGACATTGACGGCCAGCGGCTTGCCCTGCCCTTCGAACCGCCATTGCACCTGACGACTGTGGCCATAGGGCAGGCAGTCATGGCCGTGCAAGTCTTCGGGTTTGAGCGGCGTACCGCGTTCGGCCAGGTACGTCGGGCTGGCGCAGTACACACGCTGGATTGACGCAATGCGTCGGGCGATCAGCGTCGAGTCTTCCAGAGTGCCGATACGCAACGCCAGGTCGTAGCCCTCACCAAGCAAGTCCACCGGGCGATCACTCAGGTCCACTTCCACGGTGACGTCACGATAACGCTGCAAAAACACCGGCAGCAGGCACCCCAAATGCGCCACCGCAAACGACAATGGTGCGCTGATGCGAATAGAGCCCCGTGGCTCGGTGGTCTGCCCGGCGATGCCCTGCTCCACTTGCTCGACCTCGCCGAGCAGGCGCAAGGCTGACTCGTAATAACTCTGTCCCAGCGGCGTGACGTCCAGCCGTCGCGTCGAACGATTGAGCAAGCGCACGCCCAGGCGCTCCTCAAGTTGCATCAAACGCCGGCTGACGAACTGCTTGGACAGCCCCAACTGATCAGCCGCCGCGGTGAAGCTGCCGGAGTCCATGACCTGGCAAAAAATACGCATGTCTTCGAAGGGGTTCATTGTCTCTCACTGGTTGACAGCCAAGGATGTTATAGCCGCTTATGGACATATCGACATCCCAATAATCACACTCCAACTCGTGTAGCAGCTGTCGAGCAGCGCGAGGCTGCGTTCGGCTGCGAAGCAGTCGCAAAACCTGAGTGCGAGTTTTGTCTGACACACCGAATCGTTTGAACTCACGACTGCTTCGCAGCCGAACGCAGCCTCGCGTTGCTCGACAGCTGCTACACGAGCCGAACGCAGCCTCGCGCTGCTCGACAGCTGCTACACGAGCCGAACGCAGCCTCGCGYTGCTCGACAGCTGCTACGCGGATTGGATGCGGGCTTGGCAGTTGCAACAAGCAGCTCATTTGTCAGATAAAAAAATGCCCGCGCATTGGCGGGCATCCTTCATTGCGGCGGGACTTACTTCGCAGTCAGCGCCGAATAGCTGTTCATCAGATTGCGGTAGTTCGGAATGCGCGGCGACAACAGGTTCGCCAGGCCTTCCATGTCGTTGCGCCAGTCACCTTGCAGTTCGCAGGCCACCGAGAACCAGTTCACCAGTTGCGCACCGGCCGCCGACATGCGCGCCCAGGCGRCTTGCTGCACGGTTTCGTTGAAGGTGCCCGAGGCGTCGGTGACGACGAACACTTCAAACCCTTCCGCCAGCGCCGACAGGGTCGGGAAGGTCACGCACACGTCAGTCACCACACCGGCGATGATCAACTGCTTGCGACCCGTTGCTTTAACGGCTTTGACGAAGTCTTCGTTGTCCCAGGCGTTGATCTGGCCTGGACGCGGGATGTAAGGCGCGTCCGGGAACAGTTCTTTGAGCTCTGGCACCATTGGGCCATTCGGGCCGTTTTCGAAGCTGGTGGTGAGGATGGTCGGCAGTTTGAAGAATTTTGCCAGGTCCGCGAGGGCCAGCACGTTGTTCTTGAATTCGTTGGGTGAGAAATCCTGAACCAGTGAGATCAGGCCGGTCTGGTGGTCGACCAACAGGACAACGGCATCGTCTTTGTTCAGGCGTTTGTACGGAACGTTGCTCATGTGAAACTCCTCAGTGGATGTTTATCGCTCAGGGCGTCGGCCAACGCGGCCGGCGCTTTTTTAAGTGATCGTCAGAACGCGAAGCACGAGCAGCCAAAGGCGCCCCAGAAACCCGCAAAATCGCTGACCGGGGCGTTCGACAAACGTGCCTTTTCATGGCTGTGTGAATGCACGCCGCAGGGTCCGCTGCAATGGTGAACCTGTGCCTGCATCGGCGAAGACGGACGCCAGTGGCCCGGCACTTTCACCACCGGCGACCAGTCCGGCAGCACCGGCACACTGGCCGGCCCAAGTTTTTCGAAGTCACCGGCGGCGTACACCACCTTGCCGCCGACCACGGTCAACACCGACTCGATCCACTTGATCGCTTCTTCGTCGACGCTGAAAAAATCCGCGCTAAGCGCCGCGACGTCCGCCAATTGGCCGACCTTGATCATGCCTTTCTTGCCTTGTTCGGAAGAAAACCAGGCGCTGCCGTGGGTGAACAATTCCAGCGCAGTCTGCCGAGACAAACCTTCAGCGTGCAGCTCAAGCCCACCCACCGTCCGGCCGCTGACCATCCAGTACAGCGAAGTCCATGGATTGTAGCTGGACACTCGCGTGGCGTCGGTGCCTGCGCCGACCGGTACACCTTCGGCCAACATACGCTTGATCGGCGGCGTTGCTTCAGCGGCTTTGGCGCCGTAACGCTCGACAAAATACTCGCCCTGAAACGCCATCCGGTCCTGAATCGCAATGCCGCCGCCCAGCGCCCTCACCCGCTCAATGTTCTGCGGGGTGATGGTTTCGGCATGATCGAAAAACCATGGCAAACCGTTGAACGGAATATCGCGATTGACCTTCTCGAACACGTCGAGCATGCGGCTGATCGATTCGTTATAGGTGGCGTGCAAACGGAACGGCCAGCGCTGTTCCACCAAGTGGCGCACCACCGGTTCCAGCTCGTCTTCCATGCTTTGTGGCAGGTCCGGACGCGGTTCGAGGAAGTCCTCGAAATCCGCCGCCGAGAACACCAGCATTTCCCCGGCACCGTTGTGCCGCAGGTAATCGTCGCCCTGATGCAGGGTTACGCTGCTGGTCCAGTTCTTGAAGTCGGTAAGTTCTTCTTTCGGCTTCTGGGTGAACAGGTTGTAGGCGATGCGAATGGTCAGTTGCTGGTCCTTGGCCAACTGCTCGATCACCTGATAGTCGTCCGGGTAGTTCTGGAAACCCCCGCCGGCATCAATGGCGCTGGTCAGGCCCAGACGGTTGAGCTCGCGCATGAATTGCCGGGTCGAGTTGACCTGATACTCCAGCGGTAATTTCGGTCCCTTGGCCAGTGTCGAGTACAAGATCATCGCATTGGGCCGCGCGACCAGCATGCCGGTCGGCTCACCGTTCGCGTCGCGGACAATCTCGCCACCCGGCGGGTTCGGCGTCGTGCGCGTGTATCCGGCCACGCGCAACGCGGCACGGTTGAGCAAGGCGCGGTCGTACAAATGCAAGACAAACACCGGCGTGTCCGGCGCGGCCTGGTTCAATTCTTCGAGGGTCGGCATGCGTTTTTCGGCGAACTGGAATTCGTTCCAGCCACCGACCACCCGCACCCATTGCGGCGTCGGCGTGCGGTCGGCCTGATCCTTGAGCATGCGCAAGGCATCGGCCAGCGACGGTACGCCTTCCCAGCGCAGTTCGAGGTTGTAATTCAATCCGCCACGGATCAGGTGCAAGTGCGAGTCGTTGAGGCCAGGGATGACGCAGCGACCCTTGAGGTCGATAACCTGTGTACCCGTCCCCCGCAGGGCCATGGCCTCGGCATCGGTGCCGACCGCAACGAAACGACCGTCGCGGATGGCAACGGCACTGGCGAGCGGATTTTCACGGTCAACGGTGTGAAATTGGCCATTGAATAAAATCAGATCAGCGCTCATCGCGTGTCCTTGGGTTGAGTGGAAGGAGATAACCAGGACGCGAACAGGCGCGTCGCCATCGGCATAAACAGGTACACCACCGACACCACAATGGTCAGCGTGATCAGGAACGTCGCAACCACGTAATTGGAGAGAAAGGCATTGAGCTGCAGCAGCGGCCCCCAGATCAGCGGCACCAGCAAGGTGTGCGGCAGAATCACCAACAACGTCACCACGGCCTGTTTCCAGCGCGGCGGCGGTGGCGACGCGGTATCAGCTTGCGGCGCGAACCAGAATTCCTTGACCGGGTTAACCTCAGTCTGGTCGCCGTCAGCGAGCATCGGTGTGGCTTCGCGAATCAGTTCCAGCCGCTGCGGCGAATCGAGCCACCGCTGCATCGCATCCGTGGTGCAAAAGCGCAATACACAGGTGTACATGTCGAGGCCGGCGTTTTTACCGCGCATCACATCCACACCCAGGTGCCCTTCCTGCTGCCCGGCGATGCTGACAATGTTGCGCAGCCAGGCTTCGTAAGGCACTTCAAATCCCGCCTTCACCCGGTGCTTGATGACCAGGGTCACGACTTCCTCAAAACGATTGGATTCAGGCATACCGTAACGCTCCAGCGAATCGGACATTGAACGCCTGCGTCAGCGTGACGTTCTCGCCCAAGTGAAGGGGGTCTTTGATGACTTGCAGTTGAGCGCTGTAGTTAAGCAGCTTCGGCAAACCGTGCACCCCCATCAGGAACAGACAGCTGCGAATCCGCAAAAACAATAGCCCCAGGTCCTGGCCCCTTTCATCCCGTTGCGAAGTGTTCATGGGCTACCTGCACAAATGAAAAACCACCGGCAGCGGGGTGCCGGGACATCATTCGATAGTGCAGGTGCGGGGACGGGAAAAATTGGATGGGTGTGCTCTTTTTGTGGGTGAGCACGGATCTGCAGACTGACGCAGGTCTTGGGTGGGAGTGAGCCTGAAAATAAGGCCGATAAATCAGTCCTCTTTGCTTCATTAATCCCAACTCAGAGCACCACCGGTTTGGTACTCAATGACCTTGTGCTGGATACCAACGTGAGGTTTGTCATTTGCAACTTTGAGCTTTCCGAAAAACAGAACGTCCGGAGAGTCCGGGCCACTCGCGACAAATAAAAAACGGCCGGAGATAGTTTGGGCCTTTTTGTTTACTCGCATATTGATCGTGCCAACTCTTGAGAGGTATTCATTTTCCTCAGGCGTTGTAAATGTCGCTCTAGCTTTTCCTTGTGTATCGGAGAGGCCGAACTTTCCATTCATGACGCCATGCCCCTCCACCCTGAATCCCCGGCTCCTACAGGGATCTTCGTTGCTGAAGGGTTTCTGCCAGGCAAAAAAAAATGGCCTCGCTGAGGCCTTTTTTTCAACGGACAATCAATCCGGAATCGGTAAAGGCGCGGACATGAATTCGCTGATCCGTGAGCGCAACCAGCGCTCCGCCGGGTCATTGTCGTGCACCCCGCTCCAGGCCATCGAAAGCTGCGCCGCATCGATGGCAAACGGTGGGTCTTCAGCCCGCAATCCACAGCCTTCCACCAGCGCACACGCGGCGTAGTCCGGCACGGTGGCGATCATTTCGGTGCCGGCGAGCAAGGCGCGCAAGCCGCTGAACTGCGGCACGCCCAACACCACGCGGCGGCTGCGACCGAGCTTGGCCAGGTCGAGGTCGATGTTGCCGCTCAGGTCGCCAGAGAACGAGACCATGGCATGGGGCCGTTCGCAGTATTCATCCAGGGTCAGCGTGCCCGGTCGCTTGTCCCCGCGCAGCACTTTGCACGGAATGTCCCGCAGTTTTTTGCGCTTGGCGTTGGCCGGCAGGTCGGTGGTGTAGCTGACGCCCACGGAGATTTCCCCGGAGGCCAGCAACGCCGGCATCAGCAGGTAGTTGGCGCGGCGCACCACGACCACAATCCCCGGTGCCTCTTCTTGAAGTTGTCGCAATAACGGCGGAAACAAACCGAACTCGGCGTCGTCCGACAGCCCGATTCGAAACACGTCGCAACTGGTCGCCGGATCAAACTCCTTCGCCCGGCTGACCGCGCCCGAGATCGTATCCATCGCCGGCTGCAATTCCTTGAGAATCGCCAGCGCCCGCGCGGTCGGCTCCATGCCGCGCCCGTTGCGCAGTAACAGCGGATCATCGAACAAATCGCGCAATCGCCCCAACGCCGCACTTACCGCGGGTTGGCCCATGAACAGTTTTTCCGCGACACGGGTCAGGTTCTTTTCGAACATCAGGGCCTCGAAAATCACCAGCAGGTTCATATCGACGCGGCGCAGATCGTTACGGTTCATAGGCACGGTTCCCTTGTGTGTTGAGCCTGGCACGAAGTGCTGGGACTTTACTCGATCAGCGGCACGTTGGCCGCACGTTTGTAAGGACCGTATTCCACTGGCACCCATTGGAAGTGCTTGCCCTCGGCGGCGATGTGGCCGATGCCCGGAAACGGCAAGTGCGCCGCCGTCACCCAACTCTTGCTGGCGGCTGCATCGCTGAACACGTTGGCGCGACGCTTGATCGCCTGCTGACTGTCGACGTCAAAACCGATCGACACTTCAGGGTGTTCGAACTGCACCGCAAGGTTATGCACCAGATCGCCCATGAACAGAATGCTCTGGCCCTGCGAGGTGAAGCGGTACGTGGTGCTGCCTGGCGTGTGCCCGGCCTCCAGCTGCGCATCGACCACACCCGGCACGGGCGACTGACCGGCCTCGAACGTCTTGAAACGCCCTTGGGCAACATAAGGCGCGGTGGAGTCCTGGGCGATTTTGAAATACGGCTTGGCGCCCTCGGGTGCCTTGGCGATGGCCTGAGGATCGAGCCAGTAATCAGCCTCTGCTTTTGCCGCGTAGACCGTAGCATTGGCGAACACCGGTTTTTGCTCGGCGTCGACCAGCCCGCAGACGTGGTCCAGGTGCAGGTGAGTCAACAGAATCACATCGACCTGGGAGGGTTCATACCCGGCGGCTTTCATGTTGTCCGAGAGCATACCGGCGGTTGCGCCGATGCATTGGCCAGCGCCGGTGTCTACCAGAATCAGCTGTTTGCCGGTGTTGACCAAAAACGCATTGAACGCGGTTTGCACGCCCGGGGTTTCAATTGAACGGCGGGCCAGCAAAGCACGAATCTGGCTTTGGGTCAGGCCCTTTAGCAGTTTCGGCGACAGGTCGTTGTAACCATCGAACAACGCCGTCACTTCGTAATCCCCCACCGCCAGGCGGAAGTAGCCCGGCACTTGGGTGCCGACTTGTGCCGGCGCCTGAGCCGAGGACATACCGGACGCCAGCGCTACCGCGAGCCCCAGCGCGCAAACCAGTGAATGTTTCATGCCTTCACCTTCGATCAAGTCAAAAAAGCGGCCACGCATAGCGCCGCCGGATGACGTCGATTCTGCAAGTGTCACGCCCGAACAAATTGCAGCAATGTGCTGAGTTAGCGCATTTGCCAGTATTGCGCACGGACGGAATTAACAACGTTTAACTCGCCCGCCACCGTCCCGCGACGAAGAATGAAGCTCACCGACACGGATATTTGTCATGGCCCATTCCCAGCAAAACGCGGCCCTCGCGGCAGGCACTGAATCGCCAAAGAAGACCACTGGCGGCTTGACCCCATGGCGCGAAAGCCTGGCGAAACAACTGATTCTCGACCGTCTCGATGAAACCGTAGAGGTCACCGAACTGGCACGGGCCTGCGCCCTCTCGCGCAGCCATTTTTCCCGTGCGTTCAAGTGCAGCACCGGTTACTCGCCCCAGGACTGGATTCGTCACCAGCGCATTGCCCGAGCCAAGCAGCTGATCCAGAACACCGACCTGACGCTGACGCAAATCAGCCTCGAATGCGGCTTCTGCGATCAGGCGCACTTCTGCCACATCTTCACCCGCAGCGAAGGCATCAATCCGTTTGCCTGGCGTTGCCGTTCGGTGCGCTCAAACCCCCACCACGCTGCCTACACCGCTCAACTTCACGCGCAATAACGCCCCACGCTGAACGCCAGGTAGGGGCAATCGCGTTTTGTCAGGCAAATCCCAGACGCAGCCTCGCGTTGCTCGTCAGCTGCTACGGGGAGGGTAGTGAATGAGCGCTGGTCAAGGGGTTTTGTAGCAGCTGTCGAGCCCCGGCGAGGCTGCGTTCGGCGGCGAAGCCGTCGTGAAATC
>NZ_JBFULH010000016.1:0-32576 GCF_056400445.1 Pseudomonas sp. P5_B2
CACTATGACACTGCAACTATCAAGACAAAAAACTCAATCAATTGAAAGGAATCAGACCATGCAAATACTCAACAATTTTGTGGCCGTTGATTGGCGCTCCGGCAAAGACAAAATTTACTTCTTCTTCAAAGATACTAATAAATACTCCCGATTTGATATTGACTCCAATACCGTAGCGAAGGGATATCCTGCCGACATCACAGCTGATAACTGGGGAACCGTTCATGCCCAATTAAAGAATCTGCGATTCGGATTCACGTCCAGCGCGCTCACCGGTTCAGGCACAGGGGGCGACGATATTTTATGGCTGTTTTATACCACCAACAACACACCCATGGTCTGCAAATACGACCAGGACCTTGACAAGCCAGTTGCCAACTACCTTCTTGAAAACTCGATATGGCACTCATTAGCGCCTTATTTTGACACTATCGTCGCCGGCACTTGGTGGGATACTTTCGCGCCCAAAAACGTATTCCGCTTTCTGACAAATGACGGGTACTACATCATCTTCAACTACACCACCAATAAAACAACACGCCTGCCAATTACGTCTGACTCTTGGCCTGGCTTGTCACCGTATAAAAACCGAATTATAGGCGCCGTGCAAAATGACGCGCCTTTAGTCGATACTTATTACTACATCTTTCTCACCAACAACGAATACATCAGGTACAACCTGAAAAATAATAAAGCAGAGACCGGCCCGATAAAAATCAATGACAGTAATTGGCCGGGGCTGCAGAGAGACTGAGGACTCACCGAGGTGCGGCGTGCGGTTAATCATCGGTTAATCGCCGCCTCCCATTGTGCACCTCACCTGCACAGGGATAAGGCTTACCCATGCGTCGTCTGTTTATATTTTTCGTCCTCTTGATCTCGGGTCTGGCCCAGGCAGGGACCAATCCGTTCGACACAAAACCTGAATTTCTGCCGGTGGAAAAGGCGTTCGTCTTCACATCCCAACGCCTTGAATCCGGTGAAACACAGCTCTATTGGCAGATCACCGACGGTTATTACCTCTATCAGAAACGCCTGAAATTCGATGGCTTGCCTGCTGAACAGCATCCCGTCTTGCCACAAGGCGAAGCGCACAGTGACGAGTTCTTTGGCGAACAACAGGTTTACCGTCAGGGTCTGGAACTGAAAATCCCGGCCGATGCGACCGGTCAGATCAAAGTCGGCTTCCAGGGCTGTGCCGATGCCGGTTTGTGTTATCCACCGCAGACGCAGGTGGTGAATCTGGGCGGCAACGTCCCGGTTACCGCAAACGAAGCACCGGATCAATCCCTGGCCAGTGACCTGCAACAACGGGCGCTGGGCTGGAGTTTGCTGGTGTTCTTTGGCCTGGGTCTGCTGCTGGCGTTCACGCCCTGTTCGTTGCCGATGTTGCCGATTTTGGCCGGTCTGGTTGTTGGCAGCGGCGCCACGCCTAAACGTGGGTTTGCCCTGGCGGGCAGCTATGTGGTGAGTATGGCGTTGGTGTATGCGGCGATGGGCGTATTGGCCGCGTTGCTCGGTGCGAACCTGCAAGCGCTGCTGCAAAACCCGTGGCTGCTGGGCAGTTTTGCAGCGGTATTTGTGCTGTTGGCGTTGCCGATGTTCGGTTTCTTCGAACTGCAACTGCCGGTGGCCGTGCGCGACCGTCTGGAAAACGTGTCGCGCAATCAGCGTGGCGGCAGTCTGGTCGGGGCCGGCGCGCTGGGCGCCTTGTCCGGCTTGCTGGTGGGTCCGTGCATGACCGCGCCGCTGGCCGGTGCCCTGCTCTACATCGCGCAAAGCGGCAATGCGTTGCATGGCGGGTTGATACTGTTCGCCATGGGCATTGGCATTGGCGTGCCGTTGTTGCTGCTGGTGACCATTGGCAATCGCTTCTTGCCAAAACCCGGCGCGTGGATGAACTTGCTTAAAGGCGTGTTCGGCTTCCTGTTTCTCGCCACGGCGTTGCTGATGTTGCGCCCGGTATTGGATGAATCGCTATGGATCGGTTTGTGTGGCGCACTGCTGCTGATGGCGGCTTACAGTGCCTGGCGCCAGTCCAGCGGTTTTGGTCGGACGGCGCATGTGTTCGGTGCCAGTTCATTAGTGCTCGGATTGTGGGGCAGCCTGCTAGTGATCGGCGCAGCGGGCGGCAGCGACGATTTGTTTCAGCCACTGCAGGTCTATCGCGGTTCAACCACGGCCAGTGCCACCGCACCGGTCGGCCACGAGGCCTTCACCACAATCAAAGACCCGCAAGTGCTGCAACGGGAACTGGAGGCGGCCAAGGCTCAGGGCCAGTGGGTGCTGGTGGATTACTACGCCGACTGGTGCGTCTCGTGCAAAGTCATGGAAAAACAGGTCTTCGGCAAAGCCAACGTGATGCAAGCGTTGCGCGATGTGCGCTTGCTCCGGCTGGATGTGACCGCTGACAATGCCGCCAGCCGCGAACTGCTCGGCCGTTATAAAGTGCCGGGGCCACCGAGTTTCCTGTGGATCGGCGCCGACGGCGAAGAGCGTCGCAGCCAGCGCATCACCGGCGAGGTCGATGCCGACACCTTCCTGCAACGCTGGACCACGACCCGAGACGCCCGTTAATGCTGACTTTTACCCTCGGCACCTTTGCCATCGCGCTTAACCATCTGCTGCTGATCAGCGCTCTGGCACTGGCGACGTTTGTCGGCTGGCGGGTGGCCAAGCGCGGTGGCGAGAACCCCGAGTCGGTACTCTTCAGCCTGTTCCTGACGGGGATGCTGGCAGCCCGGATCAGTTTCGTCGCCGTTTACTGGGCGCACTATCGCAACGATCCGTGGCAAGTCATCGACCTTCGCGACGGTGGTTTCCTCGCCTGGCCTGGGGTGATCGTGTTGCTGCTCGCGGCGCTGTATCGCGGCTGGCGTCGACCGAGTTTGCGCCGGCCTCTGGGATTCGGCGTGGGCAGTGGTGTAGCGTTCTGGCTGCTGGCGACCCTATCCCTGGGCATTTACGAACAAGGCACGCGCCTGCCGGAAATCACCTTGCGCAATGCCGCCGGTGAAACCGTGCAACTGGCCGATTACCAGGGCGGACCGCTGGTGATCAATCTGTGGGCCACCTGGTGCCCGCCGTGCCGTCGGGAAATGCCGGTACTGGAAAACGCCCAGCAACACCGGCCGGACCTGACCTTCCTGTTCGTCAATCAGGCCGAAAGCATGCAAAGCGTCGCCACCTTCCTCGAAACCCAGGGCCTGAGCCTGACCAACGTACTGTTCGATGGCAGTGGTCGATTGGGACAGGCCGTGGGTTCGATGGCGTTGCCGACGACGCTGTTCTATAGCAATGACGGTCGCCTGCTGAGCAGCCACTTGGGCGAACTCTCGGAAGCCAGCCTGGCCCACGCCCTGGAAAACTTCGACCTCCCTTCTTCTGCCACACCGCCACCCTCTTCAAGGAAACTGCCATGCCCCGCCTCCGCCACCTGCTGACGCTGACCCTGGGCGCCGCCCTGCTGCACCTGCCGTCAGTACAGGCCGCTGAAGAACTGCCTGAAGCGATCAAGAAGATCGAAGCAAAGGGCGCGAAAATCGTCGGCCAGTTCGATGCACCCGACGGCTTGCGCGGGTACGCAGCGCAATACCAGAACCGTGGCATGGCGCTGTACCTGACCCCGGATGGCAAGCATGTATTGCTCGGCAACCTCTACGATGCCGACGGCAACGACCTGACCACCGCACCGTTGCAGAAGCTGGTTTACGCGCCAATGGCCAAGGAGGTCTGGGGCAAGATGGAAGCCAGTAACTGGATCGCTGATGGCAAAAAAGATGCCCCCCGTGTGGTGTATCTGTTCAGCGATCCGAACTGCCCTTACTGCAACGTCTTCTGGGAACAGGCGCGGCCGTGGGTGAAGGCCGGCAAGGTGCAATTGCGGCACATCATGGTCGGGATCATTCGCGAAGACAGTCCGGGCAAATCGGTGGCGTTGCTGGCGGCCAATGACCCGGAAAAAGCGCTGGCAGAACACGAAAAGGCGGGCAAGGCGAGTTCGCTCAAGGCCCTCAAGGACGTGCCGCCGGCAATTCAGGCGAAACTGGCGGCAAACATGCAGTTGATGGAAGACCTGGAGTTGCAGGCAACCCCGGCGATTTTCTACAGGGATGACAAGGGCGAACTGCAACAGCAGCAAGGCGCGCCTTCGCCGGACAAGTTGGCGCAAATTCTGGGGCCTAGATAGTTTCACCCGACGTTGTATTGGTGAGCTCACCGGCCCCTTCGCGAGCAAGCCCGCTCCCACATTTAACCGAGTTCTCCCATAGGAATACAGTCGAATGTGGGAGCGGGCTTGCTCGCGAAGGGGACTTCAAAGGCGCTAGAGATCTAGAGCCCCTCCAACTCCGCCATCAGATCATTCAGCCGATCCACCTTCTCCTCAGTGATGTCATTCGCCGCCAAGCCCTCGATGTACTCAGCCAACTCAGCCACCGAACTGCACTCAAACATCGCCCGTAGCGGCACATTCCTTTGCAGCGCTTTCTGCACCCGCGATGCAATCTGCGTTGCCAACAATGAATGCCCCCCCAGCTCGAAGAAGTTGTCCCGCACACCGACCTTCTCGACTTTCAGCACCTGCGCCCAGATGTCCGCCAGCGAATGCTCCAGCTCATTGCGCGGCGCCAGATAATCCTGGCTCTGCAACTGGCCGATCTCCAGCGCCGGTAGCGCCTTTCGATCAAGTTTTCCGTTGGCGTTGAGCGGCAGGCGATCCAGCCACAGCCAATGCAACGGCACCATGAATTCCGGCAGTTCGGCGCGCAGTCGTTGCTTGATCCGCTCCAGCCGTTCGGTCGGATTGAGCTCCGAATCGGCCGCTACCAGATAGCCGACCAAGTGCTTGCCATTCACCCCTTCCTGCACACCCACCGCTGCTTCGCGGACCTGCGGTTGTTCGTGCAGGCGCGCTTCGATTTCACCCAGTTCGATGCGGTAGCCGCGAATCTTCACTTGATGATCGATACGCCCGACGTATTCCAGCACGCCGTCGCTGCGGCGACGGGCCAGGTCGCCAGTGCGATACAGTCGATCCCCCGGCGCGCCGAACGGGTTCGGCACAAACACCGGCGCCGTCCGCAGCGGATCGCTGACGTAACCGCGCCCGACACCGATGCCTGCCACGCACAGTTCCCCCACCGCGCCCAACGGCACCAGTTCCAGCGCGCGATCGAGCAAATACATACGGTTGTTGTCGGTCGGCGTACCAATCGGCAAATAGCTGCCACGCGTCGAGGCCAGATCGACGCGGAAAAACGCCACGTCGTCCGAACATTCCGCCGGACCATAAGCATTCACCAAGCCGATCTGCGGGTAGCGCAACAGCCATTGATGCGCGAGTTCCGGTGGCATGGCCTCGCCAGTCGGCAGCATCCAGCGCAGACCATCGAGGCTCACGCGCTCCTGGGCGAGCATGCCTTGAATCAGCGATGGCACACTTTCCAGTACGGTGATGCCTTGTGCCGTAACGTGCGCCAACAAGCCCTGTGAATCATGGGCGATAGTGTTCGGCACGATGTCCACCCGCGCACCGAACAACGGTGCGGCAAGGAACTGCCAGACCGAAATGTCGAAGCTTTGCGAAGCCGTTTGGGCGATCACGTCGGCATCGCTCAGGTTCAGGTACGGCACCTTGCTCAACTGGTTGTTGAGCATGCCGCGCTGTTCGACCATCACGCCTTTGGGCAGACCGGTGGAGCCCGAGGTGTAGATCACGTAGGCGAGGTTATCCGGCCCGCTGTAGATGCCCGGATTGGCCACTGAAACGGCACTCGCCTGCACCTCTTCCCAGACCAACAACCTGGGCCGCTGGACGCAAGCGAACTCGTCCAGCAACGCCAGCGCTTGTTCGCGACAGGCCTGAGTGCACACCAGCAACGGCGTGCGGCTCAAGTCGATGATTCGGCTCAGGCGCTGGCTCGGCATGCCCGGGTCCAGCGGCAGATACCCCGCCCCCGCCTTGAAGCTGCCGACGATCATGCCGAGCAAATCCAGGCTGCGCTCGGCCAGCAACGCCACCGGTTGATCCAGCCCGACACCGGCGGCGATCAGGGCGTGACCGAGGCGGTTGCTGCGCTGGTTCAGCTCAACGTAGCTGTATTGCTGATCCAGATAACTGGCAACAATTCGTTGCGGATGATCAGCCACCTGAGCTTCGAACAATGCGACGTAGCTTTGCGCCAGCGGGTACTCGTGTTCGCTCTGGTTGCAGCCATGAATCAGGAAGTCCTTTTCCTCGGCACCCAGCAGCGGCAAGTCAGCCATGTCGCCATGGAACCCTTCGACCAGCGCCAACAGCAGTCGCTTGAACTCACCCAGCATGCGCTCGATGGTCGATTCATCGAAATAACGCTGGTCGTAAGACAGGTGCAAGCCGAGGTCATCGCCCGGATAGCACACGGCCGTCAGCGGGAAGTTGGTGTGGGTGCGGCCCGAATCCGAGGTCGCGTTGAGGCTTTGTGCCCGGTCCAGCACCGACACCTCCACCGGGGCATTTTCGAACACGAACAGGCTGTCGAACAGTGGCTGGCCCTTGGGTAGTTCGCTGGTTTCCTGAATGCTCACCAGCGGCAGGTATTCGTACTCGCGCAGTTGCATGTTGCTGTCGAGCAAACCGCTCAGCCATTGGCGCACGCTGCAACGCTGATCGTCTTCGGGCATTTTTACCCGCAGCGCGATGCTGTTGATGAACAGCCCGACCGTGCGTTGCATCTGCGGCATGTCCACCGGACGCCCGGCCACCGTGACGCCGAACAGCACGTCGCGATCACCGCTCACACGGCGCAGCACCAAGGCCCACGCCGCTTGGGCGAAGGTGTTGATGGTCAGCTGATGCGCCTGCGCCAGTTCACGCAGTTGCGCACCATCACGGGCATCGAGTCTTGTGTAGAGGTCGCCGACGATCATGCCGCCGCTGTCGCCAGCATGCTCACGCAGGAACGGTCGATCACTCGGGATCGACGTGGTCCGTTCGAAGCCTTGCAGATTGGTTTTCCACCACTGTCGTGCTTCGGCCAGGCTCTGGCGTTGCAGCCAGCCGATGTAGTCTCGATAGCGCGGTGGCACCGCCAATTGCGCTTCGCGGCCTTCGCCGAGGGCGGTGTAGATGTCGAAGAAATCGTTCATCAACAGCGAGCGGCACCAGGCATCGATCAGGATGTGGTGGTTGCTCATCATGAACCAGTAACGCGCAGGACCGACCTTGATCAAACGCAGGTGGAACGGGGCCTGATTGAGCAGATCGAAGCCGGACTCGCGCTCGCTTTTCAGCAAGGCCTGCAACGTCGGTTCTTGCTCGGCTTCGGCCATCGCGCTCCAGTCGAGGTATTCGATTGGCGTGCTGCCCGGTTTGTGGATCACTTGCAGCATGTCTTCGCCGACGTTCCAGCAAAACGAAGCGCGCAAGGCTTCATGACGGGCGATCACCGCTTGCCAGGCCTGGGCGAAACGCTGCGGATCCAACTCGCTGTTGATGCGGTAGCGATCCTGCATGTAATAAAGCCCGGTGCCCGGCTCGAGCAAGGTGTGCAGCAGCATGCCTTCCTGCATCGGGGTCAGTGGGTAGACGTCTTCGATCACGGCCGCTGGAACCGGCAGCTCGTCGAGTTGCGCCTGGGTCAATTTCGCCAGCGGGAAGTCCGACGGTGTCAGGCCACCCGCCTCGTCTTGCAGGCAATGTTCGATCAGGTTTTGCAGTTCACGTACGTAAGCATCCGCCAGATCAGCGATGGTTTTCAGGTCATGACGTTCGGCGCTGAAGGTCCAGCGCAGCACCAGTTCACCGCCATAGACCTGACTGTCGACGCTCAGCTCATTGGGCAGCGGCGCGTGGGGATCGTGGGCCGCGCCGACCGCTTCATCGAGCGGATGGAACAAGGCATCCGTACCGAAACTCTGGTCGAACTGACCGAGGTAGTTGAAGGTGATCGGTGCGACCGGCAGCGCCGCCATGGTCTGGCGGCACAGGTCATCGGCCAGATAACGCAACACGCCATAACCCAAGCCTTTGTGCGGTACGGCGCGCAGTTGTTCCTTGATCGCTTTGATCGAGGCGCCCTGCCCGTCCAGTGGGGTCAGCCGCAATGGATAGGCACTGGTGAACCACCCCACGGTGCGGGTCAGGTCCATCTCGTCGAACAGGGCTTCGCGACCGTGACCTTCGAGTTGAATCAGCGTCGATTCGTCGCCGCTCCAGCGACACAGCACGCGGGCGAGCGCCGTCAGCAACAGGTCGTTGACCTGCGTGCGGTAAGCACTCGGGGCCTGTTGCAGCAATTGGCGAGTGCGCTCGGCATCGAGGCGCACGCTGACGGTTTGTGCGTGGCGATTCTGCCTGCAACCCTCAGGACGATCGCACGGCAGAGCGACATAAGGCCCGGCCAGTTGCGACTGCCACCAGCTCAATTCTTCGCGCAGGGGTTCACTGCCAGCGTAAGCTTGCAAGCGTTCCGCCCAGTCCTTGAAGGCAGTGGTTTTCGCCGGCAGATTGACCGCTTGCCCGGCCTCCAATTGCCAGTAAACCGTTTGCAGATCGTCCAGCAGCACCCGCCACGAAACACCGTCGACCACCAAGTGATGAATGGCAATGAACAGCCGTTGTTGCCCGTCGGGGCCATCAACCAACAACGCACGGAGCAAAGGCCCCGTTCCGAGGTCGAGACTGCGCTGGGCATCGGCAAACAACGCCTCGCACTGGTCCATGGCCGGCACGCGCACTTGCCACAACAACTCGGTGTCGGACACCGGTTGATGTTCGGCCCGCCATTGCCCGGCTACTTCGGTAAAACGCAGGCGCAAGGCGTCATGGTGCTCGATCACCGCTAGCAACGCTTGCTCCAGGCGATGGGGTTCCAGGGCCACGCTCGGTTCCAGCAGTAACGCCTGGTTCCAGTGTTGGCGCTCGGGGATATCCGTGTCGAAGAACCAATGCTGGATCGGCGTCAGACGCGACTCGCCGCTGAGCAAGCCTTGCTCGGCGATGACCTGCTCAGTGCGGGTCGCCACGGCGGCCAGGGATTGCACGGTCTGGTGCTGGAACAAGTCACGAGGGCTGAAATGGATGCCCTGCTGCCGCGCCCGGCTGACCACCTGAATCGACAGAATCGAATCGCCGCCCAGCTCGAAGAAGTTGTCGTTGAGACCGACCTGCGCGACGTTCAGCACATCGCACCAGATGCCGGCCAATGTCAGTTCCAGCGTATTGCTCGGCGCCACATAGTGCTGACGGTTCAGCTCCGGGTCCGGCGCCGGCAATGCGCGACGGTCGAGTTTTCCATTGGCGGTCAGCGGCATGCGGGCCAGCAGGATCAGGTGCGTCGGCACCATGTAATCCGGCAACTGGGATTTAAGGTGTTGTTTCAGGGCTTCGCGCAGTGCCGCTTGTTGCGCTTCGTCCTGCTCGGCGACCTCAGTCACGAGATACCCCACCAGTTGTTTGCCGCTCGGCGCATCAAGCGCCAGCACCACCGCTTCACGGATTGATTCATGTTCCAACAGGCGAATTTCGATCTCGCCCAACTCGATACGGAAACCGCGAATCTTCACTTGATGGTCGATACGACCCAGGTACTCCACTAACCCATCCGTACGTTGGTGCACCAGGTCGCCGGTGCGGTACAGGCGTCCGCCATTATTGGCAAACGGATCAGCCACAAATCGTTCGGCCGTCATGCCGGGACGATGGTGATACCCCTGCGCCAGACCGGCACCACCGACATACAACTCGCCAGTCGAGCCTTGTGGTACGAGGGCCAGATTCGCGTCAAGAATGTACGCCACCCGCGCACCGATCACGCTGCCAATCGGCACACTGCCCAGACCTTCCTCCAACTGTTCGGGCGCGAGACTGGCCAGCGGCATGACCACGGTTTCGGTCGGGCCGTATGCGTTGAAAAACAGGCTCGGCTTGAACGCAACGCGAATGCGCGTCAGGTGTTCACCGGTCAGGGCTTCACCGCCGGTGATACACATGCGCACCGGCAGGGTTTCACCGCGGGTCGCTAGCCATTGTGCCAATTGGCTGCCGTAGCTCGGGGTGAAGCCGAGGATGTTGATGTTGTGCCGACGAATCAAGTCGCAGATTTCTTGCGCATCCCACTGCCCTTGCGCCCGCAAAACCACTTGCGCACCGCTTAACAACGGCACCAACAAACGCTCGGTCGCGGCGTCGAAGTTGATTGAATAAAAGTGCAGTTCGCAGTCGTCCGGGCGCATGCCGAAGCGCTGGATGACCGCTTGGCAATGCATCGCAATTTCACCGTGAGACACCACCACGCCTTTCGGTTTGCCGGTGGAGCCTGAGGTGTAAATCAGGTAGGCCTGATGTTGCGGCAGGCTGATAAACGGCAGCTCAGTGGTCGGGTAATTGACTAGCCCGGCAGTGTCCTCTTCCAGACACCAGCGAGTGACGGTTGCCGGTAACTCGCCGAGGGCTTCGAACATCGCCGCATCGCTGAGCAGCAAACCGATGCCGCTGTCTTCGATCATGTACTGCAAGCGGTCCAGCGGATATTCCGGGTCCAGTGGCACATAAGCGCCGCCGGCCTTGAGGATCGCCAGCAGGCCGATGACCATTTCCAGCGACCGCTCAAGCGCCAGACCGACGCGCACCTGCGGGCCGACGCCGCGCTCGCGGAGCATCCAGGCCAGTTGATTGGCACGCCTGTCGAGTTCGGCGTAGCTCAGGGTTTGACCGGCAAAGGCCAGGGCTGGTGCGTCTTGACGGGCCTGCGCCTGCTCGCTGAACAGGTGATGAATGCACTGGTCGAGGCGATGCTCACCCGGCTCGACGCCGAGGCTATCGAGCAGGTTTTGCTGTTCGCTGGCGTCCAGCAACGGCAGTTCACCGAGGCGCTGTTGAGGATCGTCCAGCAACGCTTCCAGCACATTGCGCCAATGCCCGGCCATTCGCGCAATGCGCGGTTCATCGAACAGATCGGTGCTGTAGGTCAGGCAGCAACCGAGGCGATGATCGAGATCAGTGACTTCCAGGTTGAGATCGAACTTGGTCGCTCGCGCATCATTGGCCAGGTACTCGACGGTCATGCCGGCCAGGGTGCGGCTCTGCTGGAATTCCCAGCGCTGCACATTGCACATCACCTGAAACAGCGGGTTGTAAGCCGCGCTGCGTGGTGGCTGCAACGCTTCCACCAAATGGTCAAATGGCAGGTCCTGATGGGACTGGCCCTCGATCACGGTGTGGCGAACCTGCTCGAACAATTCACCGACGGACATCTGCCCGTCGAGCCGGCAACGCAACACTTGGGTGTTGAGGAAGGCACCGATCAGCCCTTCGCTTTCCGGACGAATCCGGTTGGCCACCGGCGCACCGATGCGCAAATCAGTCTGGCCGCTGTAACGGTAAAGCAGCACGGCCAGCGCCGCCGTCAT
Organism: Pseudomonas sp. P5_B2; assembly: GCF_056400445.1. Lineage (NCBI taxonomy): Bacteria > Pseudomonadati > Pseudomonadota > Gammaproteobacteria > Pseudomonadales > Pseudomonadaceae > Pseudomonas > Pseudomonas sp. P5_B2. The sequence continues at coordinate 11,392 of NZ_JBFULH010000016.1, forward strand.
TGTCATGAACAGGGTCAAACCGTTTTGCGCGTTGAAGGTGCGGACGCGTGCCGCGAGGTCATCGCTCAGGTCGAAGCGGAACAGTTCGCCCTGATGACTTTGCACGGCTGGACGCGGTCGATCTGCCGGCAATTCCAGCAGCGGATGTTCACGGCCCAGTTGTGCGGTCCAGTAGTCGAGCTGGCGCTGACGTTCGCCGGACTCCAGCCATTGACGCTGCCAGACGCTGTAATCCAGATATTGAACCGGTAGCGACGCCAGCGGTGATTCGCGATCATCGACGAAGGCTTCGTAGAGCGCGCTCAGTTCCCGGGCGAAAATGTCCATCGCCCAGCCTTCGGTGACGATATGGTGCAAGGTCAGCACCAGGTAATGCTCGTGTTCGGCGGTCTTGACCAGATAGGCGCGCAGCAACGGGCCGGTCTCCAGATCGAACGCTGTATGCGCCTCGTCGTCAGCCAGCTGCTGGACGCGTTGCTCGCGAACTTCGCCAGCCAGTGCCGAAAAATCCTTCCAGTCCATTCGCAGTCCTGATTGCGCATGGACCTGCTGCCGGGCGACGCCATCGACGCTCGGGAACGTGGTGCGCAGGGTTTCGTGACGCATGATCAACGCTTGCAGCGCCGCTTCGAAACGCCCGACATCGAGCACGCCACGCAACCTCGCCATACCGCCGACGTTGTACGCCGGGCTGTCCGGCTCCATCTGCCAGAGGAACCACATGCGCTGCTGGGAATAGGACAGCGGCACCGGCTGGCTGCGGTCAACTTTTTCTATCGGTGGCTGTTTGTTGGTCTTGCCGCTGACCTGAATAAGCCGGACCTGCTCGGCGAACGCGCCCAGTTCACTACTCTCGAACAACGCACGCAGCGGCAATTCGACGTCGCAGGCCTGACGCGTGCGGGAGATGATTTGCGTGGCCAGCAACGAATGGCCACCGAGGGCAAAGAAGTCGTCGCGCAGACCGATTTGCGCGAGGCCCAACACTTCGCGCCAGATGTCCGCGATGCGTTGCTCCAGCGCGGTGACCGGTTCGACGTGTTCGCGCACCTGCCATTGCGGCTCGGGCAAGGCGCGACGGTCGAGTTTGCCGCTCGGGCTCAGGGGCATTTGCTCCAGACGCATCAACTGCGCCGGGACCATGTATTCCGGCAGCTCAGCCGCCAGCGCGGTGTTCAGGCGTGCGGTTTTCGCGTCTTCGGTTTCGCGGGTTTCAGTGGCGGTGTAATAGCCGATCAACTGCCCGCCGGCTGCCGTCTCGCGCACCAGCACCACGGCTTGCGCGACACCCTCCTGCGCCAGTAACCGCGCTTCGATCTCTTGTGGTTCGACACGGAAGCCGCGCAGTTTGACCTGCTGATCGAGGCGACCGAGGTATTCGAGCACACCGTCAGTGGTCCAGCGCCCGCGGTCGCCGGTGCGGTACAGACGCGCGCCCTGCTCGCCCAGCGGATCGACGACAAAACGTTCGGCGGTCAGGCCCGGACGACCCAGATAACCGCGCGCCAGTCCGATGCCGCTGATGCACAGCTCGCCGGGCACGCCGGTCGGCACGGGGTTGAGGTCACCGTCGAGCACGCGGCAAATGACATTGCCCAACGGACGGCCAATCGGCGAACGCTCGCCATCGGCGGCGGTGCAATGCCAATGGGTCACGTTGATCGCGGTTTCGGTCGGGCCATAACGGTTGTGCAGTTGCACGCAGGGCAATTGTTCCAGCACGCGGTTGCGCAGTTCCGCCGGCAAGGCTTCGCCACCGGAGAACACACGGCGCAGGCTGCTGCATTGCGCGCTGAGCGGTTCGTCTATGAACAACGCAAGCAGCGGCGGCACAAAATGCAGCGTGGTCACGCCGTACTGCTGAACCAGTTGCGCAATGCGATGCGGGTCGCGGTGTTCACCGGGGCTGGCAATCAGCAGACGGGCACCGGTGATCAGCGGCCAGAAGCACTCCCATACCGACACGTCGAAACTGATCGGCGCCTTTTGCATCAACACGTCGGTATCGTTTAGTTGATAGGTGTTCTGCATCCATTGCAGCCGCTCGGCAAGCGCCGCGTGGGTATTGCCGACACCCTTTGGCTGACCGGTGGAACCCGAGGTGTAGATCACGTAGGCGAGGTTGTCACCATTCAAATGCAGCCCCGGTGCATGGCTCGGCCAACGGTCCAGAGTGAGCGCGTCCATGGCAATCACGCTAACGCCATCGGTGGCCGGCAGACGCTCAAGCAGTCCGGTTTGGGTCAGCAGCAATTCGACGCCGCTGTCGCTGAGCATGTAGGCCAGGCGCTCGGCCGGGTAGTCCGGGCCCAGTGGCACATACGCGCCACCGGCCTTGATGATCGCCAGCACGCCAATCAGCAATTGCGGAGAGCGTTCGGCCGCGATGGCCACGCACACGTCCGGGCCCACGCCTTTGTCGCGCAGGTAATGCGCGAGGCGGTTGGCCTGGGTATGCAGGTCGGCGAAGTCCATGGCGCCGCCGTCCCACATCAGCGCTGTGCGTTCCGGCGTCAGCTTCGCCTGTTCGTTGAGCAGTTGCGGCAGCCATTGACCGGCCGGTGTGCAAGGCGCCGCGCTCCAGGCTGTTTGCTGGTCGAGTTCAATCGCGGTCAGCAGCGGCAGGTCGCTGATGGTGGTGTCGGGTTGTTCGCAAATGGCGCGCAACAGGTTGCTGAAGTGTTCGGCCAGACGCTCGATGGTCGCCGCGTCGAACAGTTCGGTGGCGTAGTCGAAGGACAGGCTGAGGCGACCCTTTTGGTCTTCCTCGCTGTGCAATTGCAGGTCGAACTTGGCTTCGCGGCTATGCCACGGCAGCTCTTCAGCGAGCAATCCCGGTAGGCGGCGCAGTGCGGTCAAGTCCCGTTGCTGGTGGTTGAACATGACCTGGAACAGGCCTTGTTCGCGGGCTTGCGGGAACGCTTCGAGCAGTTGTTCGAAGGGCAGGTCCTGATGCGCCTGGGCGCCCAATGCGCTCTGGCGGATTTGCGCCAGCAACTCAGCGAAAGGCTGCCGCGAATCCACCTCGGCACGCAGCACCTGAGTGTTGATGAAGAAGCCGATCAGCCCTTGGGTGTCCCGGCGTGGACGGTTCGCATTCGGCACGCCGATAAGAATGTCACGCTGGCCGCTGTAGCGGTGCAACAGACTCTGGAACGCAGCAAGCAACAGCATGAACGGTGTGGCTTCGTGAGCCTGTGCGGTTTGGCGAATGGCATCGCTCAAGGACGCGCCCAAAGCCACGGTATGGCGGGCCGCACTGTGGGTGATTTGCGCCGATCGCGGATGGTCGGTGGCCAGATTGAGGGGCGGGTGCTCGTCGCCCAACTGTACTTTCCAGTAAGCCAGCTGACGCTCGCCCTCGCCTTGCGCCAGCCATTGGCGCTGCCAATTGCCGTAGTCGGAGTACCGCGTCGGTAATGCCGCAAGCGCTGCTGTTTGTCCTTGGGATGCGGCAGCATACAGGCGCGAGAACTCGTCGATCAGCACGTTCAACGACCAACCGTCGGCGATGATGTGGTGCATCGTCACCAGCAGTTGATGCTCCTCGTCAGCGAGGCGCACCAGGGTCACCCATAGCAGCGGACCTTTCTCCAGATCGAACAGGGTGCGGGCTTCGTCTTCACGGATTTGCGCTGCGCGAGTCTCACGCTCGGTGGCGGGCAAGTCGCTGATGTCGATCAATTGCAGGTGGAACTCACCGGCCTCATCCACTTGTTGCAACGCCACGCCGTCACGCTCGAAGAACCTTGTGCGCAGGGATTCGTGACGTTCGATCAGTTGCTGGAAACTGGCGCGCAGCGCGTCTTCATCCAGCTCGCCACGCAAGCGCAACGCACCGGGAATGTTGTAGGCGCGGCTGTGCGGGTCAAGTTGCCAAGTGATCCACAGGCGATTTTGCGCCAGCGATTGCGGCATGGCTTCGGTGCGCGACAACGGGGTTATCGCCCCTTGGGCCAGGCCGCCATCCTGTTGCTGCTTAGCCACCGCGATGGCAAACGCACCGAGGGTCGGCGCTTCAAACAGCAGGCGCAGGTTCAGCTCAAGACTAAGCGCTTCACGCAGTCGCGCGACCACTTGAGTGGCGGCGATGGAATTGCCGCCGAGCAGGAAAAAGTGGTCGTCGGCATTGACCTGTTTGACCTGCAACTGTTCGCCCCAGATCTGGCCGATCAGGGACTGCAGTTCAGAAGCCGGTTCGGTCTTTCCTTCAGGTTCGGTGAGCGCTGACGGATACAGCGCATAGCTGTCGAGACTGCCGTCCGCCAGTCGATTGCGGCACGCCGAGCGCTGCAACTTGCCGCTGGAGGTCTTGGGTAACGCGCCTGGATTGAGCAGCACCACCACGCTCGGTGCTTCCTGAAACGCCTCGGCCACGGCTTGGCGGATCGCATTGATCAGTGCTTCGGGAGTCAGGATTTTCTGCACACTGCGGCTGATTTCAGCGGCGATGCCAATGCCTTCCTGGTCGTCAATCTGCACCGCGAAGACGGCGACACGTCCTTTGCGCACCACGTCCACTTCACGCTCGATGGTCTGTTCGATGTCTTGCGGATAAAGGTTGTGTCCGCGAACGATCAGCATGTCTTTCAGGCGCCCGGTGATGAACAATTCACCGTCGCGCATAAAGCCCATGTCGCCGGTGCGCAACCAGGTCTGGCCGTCGTGCTGAACGAAGGTCTTGGCGCTAGCCTCGGGGTTGCGCCAATAGCCGAGGGCGATGCTCGGCCCGCTAGCCCAGACTTCGCCGATAGCATTGTCGGCCAGTTCAGTGAGCGCGACCGGGTCGACAATCAGCACCGCGTGATCTGGCTGACTGATGCCACAACTCATGACCGCGCGGCCCTCGCCCGGCTCCGCGCGGTTTTGTGCCAAGGCTTGGTCCTCCACGCGCAGGTTGCCAATGCCTTGCCCGCGAGGGCTGCCGGCAACGAACAACGTCGCTTCGGCCAGGCCGTAGGACGCCATGAAAGTGTCCTGGGTAAAACCGCATGGGCCGAATTTCTCGGCAAAGCGCTCCAGGGTGTCGAGACGAATCGGTTCGGAACCGGAATACGCCACACGCCAGCCACTCAGGTCGAGCCGCTCCAGCACCGACTCGCTGACACGTTCGCTGCACAGCCGATAAGCAAAATCCGGCCCGCCGCTGATGGTGCCGCCGTATTCGCTGATCGCCTCCAGCCAGCGCAGTGGCCGAGCGAGAAAGTATGCCGGGGACATCAACACACACGGTACACCGCTGAAAATCGGCTGCAACAGACCGCCGATCAGCCCCATGTCGTGGTACAGCGGCAGCCAGCTGACGATCACGTCGTCAGGGTTCAAATCGATACCAAAGCCGTGGCGAATCAGCAGCTCATTGGCCACCAGATTGCCGTGACTGACTTGCACGCCTTTAGGCAACGCGGTGGAGCCGGAGGTGTATTGCAGGAAGGCAATGTGGTCGTCTTGGAGGTTCGGCTCGATCCAGCGGTTCGCCCATTCAGCCTCGAGGGTATCGACGCAAAGCAACAACGGCGCGCCTTCAATCTGCTGCAAGGCGTAGCGCAGATCAGCGCTGGTCAACAGCAAGCGCGGCTCGGCATCACTGATGATCGACAGCAGACGCGCCTGATGATGACGCTTGGTCGACTCCGGCGGATAGGCCGGCACCGCGATCACTCCCGCATACAAACAGCCAAAAAACGCCGCGACGTAATCCGGGCCGCTAGGAAACAGCAGCACCGCGCGATCGCCAAATGCCGCTTGGGCCTGCAACGCTCCGGCAATGGTTCGCGCGCGCTGATCCAGCTCGCGATAGCTGAGTACCAGCGCTTGATCCGGGGTGTCGGCGAGAAAACGCAAGGCCACCCGATCCGGCGTCAGGGCCGCGCGGCGCTGGAGGGCTTGGACCAGAGTGCTTGGGAGTTCGAACGCGTCGGTCATGAGGTTTCCTGCCTGATTTCGGCTTGCAAAGTGGTATCGGTTTTCTGACGGCACGCCCATGGAAAGGCGTGCACGACACGGTCTTCGCCGACCGCGCAAGGCAATGGGAGTGCGGGTGTGGCCGGGACTGACCCGGTGCCTTTCACCAATGAGAACGGATGACGTCTTGAAATAATTAGTCGGCAGGCCGGATAGCCAGCGGGGATGGGTGCTGCATGCAAGGGCATCAGCGTGAGGCAGTTCGCACTTTGCACCACGGAGGCGCATTAGTTCTCTTTCTCAATTGACAATCATTATCATTCAACCTAATTTGTCGCTCGACGCGCAGGGCGACGCAGGTTGCGAGTCGTCCCGCCAACCTTATTGCAGCAGGGTGATTTCCATGATGGAACCAGTATCCACAAGCAGGTGCGATTCACCGCTACTTCAAGCGTTCGTCGACAATCGACTGATTCTGGTCAAGATTGCAGCCCGCATTACCGGTTGCAGGTCACGCGCTGAAGACGTGGTGCAGGATGCGTTTTTCCGGTTGCAATCAGCACCGGCGATCACGTCGTCGTTCAAGGCTCAGCTCAGCTATCTGTTCCAGATCGTGCGCAACCTGGCGATCGACCACTACCGCAAGCAGGCGCTGGAACAGAAGTACTCCGGCCCTGAAGAGGAAGGTCTGAACGTAGTGATTCAAGGTGCCTCCCCCGAAACCTCGCACATCAATTTCTCGACCCTCGAGCACATTGCCGATGCGCTGACGGAGCTGCCGAGCCGTACCCGCTATGCCTTCGAGATGTATCGCCTGCACGGGGTGCCGCAAAAGGACATTGCCAAGGAACTCGGTGTTTCGCCGACCCTGGTGAACTTCATGATTCGTGATGCGCTGGTGCACTGCCGAAAGGTATCGGGGAGTCGGGCGGATACCTTTGCTCGACGCTAAATCTGAAATCGGCGTCGCCCCATTCGCGAGCAAGCCCGCTCCCACATTCGACCGAGTTGTTCAGGCGAACGCGGTCTAATGTGGGAGCGGGCTTGCTCGCGAAGGCGAACTCAAGACCGCTGCAAATCCTGAACTTGAAGCATCAAGCCAACACGCACCGATCAAAAAACCGCTCCCGCCCCAATACCATCAAAGCTGCGCGCTTGTGCGGAAAGTCGAATTCTTTCTCGCAGTAAAACCCCTGCCCCTGCATGTGCCCGATCATCCTGGCATTGTCGGCGCGAGGCTCGGCCACCACCCGTTGAGTACGCGGATCGTCTAGTAACAGGTAATGCACCAGCGCTGATAACCAGCTCGCCACTTTGTGTGGACCACGGTGGCTTTCTTCACCCACCAGCATGTGAATACCACGGTCATAATCGCCGGCGTCATAGAACGGTGCGATGCGATCTTCCTTGGCCCAATACGCTTCAAAATAGGCAAACGGCTGATCATCGAAACAGCCAATCAAGGTCACCGTGTGCGGGTCCGCCGCCAGTTTGTTCAGGTATTGGCGATGCTGTTCGAGACTGCCCTCCTCCTGCCAAAAACTCGCCACTCGCGGGTTGTTCTGCCAGCGATTGAAACGCTCCAGGTCCTGCTCAATGTCCACCGTGCGCAGGGAAATCCAGGCACCGAGGCGCGCATCAAAGCGCCGATAGACTTCACCGCTCGGCTTCAATGGACGCAGTGGATGGCGCTTGCCATCGCTGATGACCGGATGTTGTGGATAGCCGGGCGTCGGCCTCTCTATCAGCCATGGCTGAGGCAATTGCCAGAACAGGGTGCGCAAGCAGTGATGCTGGCCGACGACTTCGCCAGGAATCAGCAAGCCGCTGAGCAGGGCTTGAGTGGGGATCTCATCGAGTTGCCAGGTCAGGCGCTGGCAAGCTGGATCACGGGCAAACAGCCAATAACACGCCAGCCGGATGACCTGTTCGACGGGATGGCCAAAGTGCTTTTCTACCTGCACCTTCAATTCGGGCTCACGGGTCAGGCACAGCTGGATCAATGGCTGCCCTTGCAGATGCAAATGCAGGCGGCTTTCGGTTTCATCCGCTACAAGCAGCCCTTCGAAGGGCAAGGCCAGGGCAGTCAGATCATTCAAATTGGGCATGGGTCGGGCTCACGATAATCGTCGACAGTTCAACGAAGTGACGTGAGCCGGGGCGGGAAATTTAAGGAAAGTCGCTCAATACGCGACTCGTGGCGCGATTTCAGGGCCGGGCACCCGCACTACGACAATTTTGTACGGATCGAAAATCTTCAGCATCTGTCCGTTATCCCGCAAGTCTTGCAGCAACTTGTCGAACGTTTCACCACTGATGGGCGCGGCGGAACGGAGGATGGCGTAGTGGTGATAGATCTGATCGATGCGCTGGGACACTAGCAACTGATCGGCGACTTTCTCGTTGCGCAGCAGATAATCGCTCAGGTACGAACGCGTCACCAAAGCTATGTCCGCTCGACCGCGTAGCACCATCAGCAAGTTGCTGTCATGGGAATAGGTCAGCGTAGCGTTGTAGTTTTGCGCAAGGAATTTCGAATCGGCATTGAAGTGGGCGAATTCATAGTGATAGCCACTGAACAACGCCAGCCGTTTGCCGCCAATGTCGACAAAGTAGTTTTGCTGGCGGTCCGGAAGGCGTTGCGTCACAAAGATCTCGGCGTCTTCCAGGCCCATGTCCACAGTGGTATGCGATATGTCTTGCCAGCCCCAGTTCGGGTTCTCGAAAATCGCCATGTCGATCCGACCCTGTTTCAAATCACCGAAGCGCCGGGGAATGGAGGTAGGCACCAGAACAAACTGATAGTCGCTTTGAAGTCGATTCAACGCCTCGACCAATTGTGGCAGCAGGCCGGTGTCAACGCCGGATTCCGGGCGGATGGTATAGGGCGGAAAATGGGCGGCACCCACCCGAACCGTTTGCGCAGCATGGGACGGCAATACCCAGAGCGTCGCAAGCGATGCCAGCAATAACCACGAAGCCGTCCTGATTGGCGAAGACATCAAAACAAACCACTCCCTGAAAAATACGCATCAATGCATCAAGCCAGGTGGTTTCGGCCACTTAGCCAGTTCCTTTTTTCCGGCACAACCTTACTGCTTTTCTTCCAGTACGAGAATCAAGGCTTCATCGGCCAATTGATCGAGGCTCATGCTGCCGCCCGCGCGAAACCAGGTGGTAGTCCAGGACAATGCGCCCGTCAGGAAGCGGCGCGTGATGAACACATCGCCGCGAATAAAACCCGCCTCTTTAGCTTCACCCAACACCTGCAGCCAGATGTCTTCATAAATATCACGCAGCGCCAGCACCTGCGCCTGCCCGTCTTCGGACAATGAACGCCATTCATACACCAGCACCGCCATGGCTTCGCCGCGCCCGCCCATGATCGACTGCAATTCGCAGCGAATCAGCGCCAGCACGCGTTCGCGCACATTGTCGGCCTCGGCGAGCGCTGCACGCATCAAGGCCATGTTGTAGCGGATGGTCTCTTCCATCACCGCGCGCAGGATTTCGTCCTTGCTTTTGAAGTGATGAAAGATGCTGCCTGACTGGATGCCCACAGCACCGGCCAGATCGCGCACGGTGGTGCGTTCATAACCTTTGTTGCGGAACAGGTGAGCCGCCACTTGCAGCAGTTTGCCGCGGGCGCTGTCCRGGTCGGTCAATTGGCCGTTGTCGACCAATTCGCGCATGACCCTCAGGGCTTTTTGCTCGTCCACCCGTTCTCTCCTACAGTCGATCAATCAAATACGGCCGCTCGCCGCTAAAACAGCCGGGTGCGCGGGCAATTTAAGCTGGCGACGGCCACCTAGCAAGCGCTCGGGCAGAAGATATTTCAGGCATTTACAAACCAAGCGCTTGCTTGGTAGTCTCGATTCACTTCAGTGGGAGGTGGCTATGCAGTTGACTGTGCCTAAAACGATTCGCATCGGCTGTGCCAGCGCTTTCTGGGGCGACACCTCGACCGCCGCCGCGCAACTGGTGGAAGGTGGGCGCCTGGATTATCTGGTCTTCGATTATTTGGCCGAGATCACCCTGTCGATCATGGCCGGCGCGAGGATGAAAGACCCACAGGCCGGCTATGCGGGCGACTTCATCGAAGTGCTCAGCCCTTTACTGGGGCAACTCGCCGAACAGAAGATCCGCGTCATCAGCAACGCCGGAGGCGTTAACCCGCTGGCCTGCGCCGCCGCCCTGCAATCGGCCTGCGACAAGTCCGGGGTGGCGCTGAAAATTGCTGTGTTACTCGGCGATGACCTGCAACCTCAGTTCAAACACCTGAGCAGCCTTGGCCTCCATGAAATGTTCAGCGGCGCACCCTTGCCGCCTATGTGCGTCTCGACCAACGCCTACCTCGGCGCACCCGGCATCGTCGAAGCGCTTCGACTGGGCGCGGACATCGTCATTACCGGGCGCGTAGTCGACAGCGCCGTGGTCAGCGCTGCGCTGGTGCATGAATTCGGCTGGTCCTGGCACGACTACGACAAGCTGGCACAGGCCGCGCTCGCCGGCCACATCATCGAATGCGGCGCTCAATGCACCGGCGGCAATTTCACCGACTGGCGCCAGGTGCCCGATTACGAACACATCGGCTTCCCCATCGTCGAGGTCAGCGCCGACAGCCAGTTCATCGTCAGCAAACCTGAAGGCTCCGGCGGCCTGGTCACACCACTGACCGTCGGCGAGCAGATGTTGTATGAAATCGGCGATCCGCGAGCTTACTTGCTGCCGGATGTGGTTTGCGATTTCACTCAGGTCAAACTGCAGCAACAAGGCAAAAATGCGGTTCAGGTGCACGGCGCCAAAGGCCTGCCGCCGACCGGTCAATACAAAGTCAGCGCGACGTATCCGGACGGTTTTCGCTGCACCGCCAGTTGTCTGATCGCGGGCATCGATGCTGTCGACAAGGCTCGGCGGGTCAGCGAAGCGATCATCAGCAAGACCTCGGAGATCTTCAGCCAGCGCGGCTGGGCGCCGTACAGCGAAGTGAGCATTGAATTGCTCGGCAGCGAGGCCACGTACGGTCCCCACGGCCAGCGCCAAGACAGCCGCGAAGTGGTGATCAAACTCGCCGTTCGCCACCCGAGTAAACAGGCCTTGATCGTGTTCTCCCGGGAAATCGCCCAGGCCGCAACGGGCATGGCGCCGGGGCTGACCGGGATCGTCGGCGGGCGGCCGACGGTGTATCCGCTGATCCGGCTGTTCTCCTTCCTTGTCGACAAAATGGCTTGCACGCTGGACATTGATCTCAAGGGTCAGCGTCACCCCTGCGCCCTGCCCGCCGTCGATGTGCTCGACCCGGATGACTTGCCTGTCCCGTTCGACCCACCGCAGCCCTCCGATCGCGCCGACGCCAGCGTGGCCCTGATCAAACTCGCGGTGGCCCGCTCCGGCGACAAGGGCAATCACAGCAATATCGGGGTCATGGCCCGCTCGCCCGAGTACCTGCCGTGGATCGCCGAAGCGCTGACACCCGAGGTCATGGTCGACTGGATGAGCCACGTCCTCGACCCCGTTCGCGGGCGCGTCGAACGCTGGTATCTGCCCGGTTCCCACAGCCTCAATTTTCTACTGGAAAACGCCCTCGGCGGCGGTGGTGTGGCCAGCCTGCGGATCGACCCGCAAGGCAAAGCCTTCGCCCAGCAGCTGTTGGAGATCCAGATTCCGGTGCCTCAGCGCATCGCCGACCAAGTCAACTAGAGGACCGCCGCCATGGCTTACGATTCGATTTTCAAAACCGATTTGTTTGCGGGCCAAACCGTCATTGTCACCGGTGGCGGCAGCGGCATCGGCCGTTGCACCGCCCATGAACTGGCGGCCCTCGGCGCGCATGTGCTGCTGGTCGGGCGCAAGATCGACAAGTTGAAAAGCGTCGCCGCCGAGATTGCCGAAGACGGTGGCAAAGCCGATTGGGCGGTCTGCGATATTCGCGAGGAAGAAGCGGTCAAGCACCTGGTCAGCGAGCTGATTCGCAAACACGGGCCGATACACGGGCTGGTCAACAACGCTGGCGGGCAATTTCCGGCGCCACTGGCCTCGATCAATCAGAAAGGTTTCGAAACCGTGGTGCGCACCAATCTGGTGGGCGGTTTCCTGATGGCCCGGGAAGTGTTCAATCAATCCATGAGCAAGCATGGTGGCGCCATCGTCAACATGCTCGCCGACATGTGGGGCGGCATGCCCGGCATGGGGCATTCGGGCGCTGCGCGTTCGGGCATGGACAACCTGACCAAGACCGCCGCCTTCGAATGGGGTTACGCCGGGGTGCGGGTCAACGCGGTGGCGCCGGGCTGGGTCGCGTCCAGCGGCATGGACACTTACGAAGGTGCCTTCAAGGCGGTGATTCCAACCTTGCGCGAACACGTGCCACTCAAACGCATCGGCACCGAATCGGAAGTCAGCGCAGCGATCGTGTTCCTGCTCAGCCCGGCAGCGGCGTTTGTCAGCGGCAGCACGCTGCGCATCGACGGTGCCGCCAGCCTTGGCGGACGCGCATGGCCGATCCACAAGGCTACGAACAGTGAGTCGTATAACGGTTTTCACCGCGCGTACTTACCAGACGTGCTTCAGGACAAGGAATAAGCCATGCCGGTGATTCAGTCGCAAGTGGACCCGTTCAGCGCACAGTTCGCCCAAAACCGCGCAGCGATGCTGGCCGTGATCGAACACGTCCGCCAGCTCGAACAAAACCTGCTGAACAAGGCGGCCGAAGCCAAACCAAAATTCGACAAGCGCGGGCAATTGCTGCCGCGTGAACGTCTCAACCTGTTGCTCGACCCCGGCGCGCCGTTCCTCGAACTGGCGAGCCTGGCTGGCTACAAGCTGCACGACGACAAGGACGGGAGCGCGGCCGGTGGTGGTTTGATTGCCGGGATCGGTTACGTGTCCGGCGTGCGCGTCCTGGTAGTGGCAAACAACAGCGCGATCAAGGGCGGGACCATTTCCCCCAGCGGATTGAAAAAGTCCCTACGCCTGCAACAGATCGCCATGGAAAACAAACTGCCGGTGATCACCCTCGCTGAAAGCGGCGGCGCCAACCTGAATTACGCGGCGGACATTTTCGTCGAAGGCGCCCGCAGCTTTGCCAATCAGGCGCGGATGTCGGCCATGGGCTTGCCGCAGATTACCGTGGTGCACGGCTCGGCCACCGCCGGTGGCGCTTATCAGCCTGGATTGTCGGATTACGTGGTGGTGGTGCGCGGCAAGGCCAAGCTGTTTCTCGCCGGCCCGCCCCTGCTCAAGGCGGCGACCGGAGAAGTCGCCACTGACGAAGAGCTGGGCGGCGCCGAGATGCACGCGCAAACCGCTGGCACTGCCGAGTACCTGGCCGAGAACGATGCCGACGGCGTGCGCCAGGTGCGCGAAATCGTCAGCCTGCTGCCGTGGAACGATCAATTGCCCTGGCGCCCCGAACGTCGCTGGGAAGAACCGCTCTACCCCATCGACGAACTGCTGGGACTGATCCCCGATGACCCGAAAAAACCCTACGATGCACGCGAAATCATTGCTCGCATCGCCGACGGCTCGAACTTCCTCGAATTCAAGGGTGAGTTCGATCAGCAGACCGTCTGCGGCCAACTGAAAATCCAGGGGCGTGCCTGCGGCTTCATCGGCAACAACGGCCCGATCACGCCCAAGGGTGCGAGCAAGGCTGCGCAGTTCATCCAACTATGCGACCAGAGCCAGACGCCGCTGCTGTTTTTCCACAACACCACCGGGTTTATGGTCGGCACCGAGTCGGAACAGCAAGGCGTGATCAAACACGGCGCGAAGATGATTCAAGCGGTGGCGAACGCGCGGGTGCCGAAACTGACGATTGTGGTCGGCGGTTCCTATGGCGCCGGCAACTACGCCATGTGCGGGCGTGGCCTTGATCCGCGATTTATCTTCGCCTGGCCCAACAGTCGCACCGCTGTGATGGGCGGTGCCCAGGCCGGCAAGGTGCTGCGGATCGTCACCGAGGCCAAACAACTCAAGGACGGTCTGGTGCCGGACCCGAAAATGCTCGACATGCTCGAGCAGGTCACCGCGCTGAAACTCGACAGTCAGTCCACTGCCCTCTACGGCAGTGCCAATCTATGGGATGACGGCCTGATCGATCCGCGGGACACCCGGACATTGCTCGGCTACTTGCTGGATATCTGCCACGAGGCCGAGGTGCGGCCACTGCAGGCCAACAGTTTCGGCATCGCACGGTTTTAGTTGATCGTTCCCACGCTCCGCGTGGGAATGCAGCCCGGGACGCTCTGCGTCCCAAAGAGCGGACGCGGAGCGTCCATAGAGGCGTTACCACGCAGAGCGCGGGAACGATCGGGTCCGTCAGGAGAACAATAAAAATGATCTTCACCCAGGAACACGAAGCACTTCGCCGCACCGTCCGCCAATTCGTCGATCACGAGATCAATCCGCACGTCGAGGAGTGGGAAAAGGCCGGACGCTTTCCGATCCACGAGATCTTCCGCAAAGCCGGTGATCTCGGTTTATTGGGGATTTCAAAACCGGAAAAATTCGGCGGCATGGGTCTGGACTACAGCTACTCGATTGTCGCCGCTGAAGAGTTCGGCACCATTCATTGCGGCGGCATTCCGATGTCCATCGGCGTGCAGACCGACATGTGCACCCCGGCGCTGGCACGGTTCGGCTCCGATGAGTTGCGCGACGAGTTTCTGCGCCCGGCCATTGCCGGAGAACAGGTCGGTTGCATCGGCGTTTCCGAAGTCGGTGCCGGCTCCGACGTCGCCGGGCTGAAAACCACTGCCCGCAAGGACGGCGACGATTACGTGATCAACGGCAGCAAGATGTGGATCACCAACTCGCCCAGCGCTGATTTCATCTGCCTGCTGGTCAACACGTCGGACGACAAACCACACATCAACAAATCGCTGATCATGGTGCCGATGAACACGCCAGGCATCAGCCTCAGCTCGCACCTGGACAAGCTCGGCATGCGCAGCTCGGAAACCGCCCAGGTGTTTTTCGACAACGTGCGTGTGCCGCAGCGCAACCGCATCGGCCATGAAGGCGCCGGATTCATGATGCAAATGCTGCAATTCCAGGAGGAACGCCTGTTCGGCGCGGCGAACATGATCAAGGGCCTGGAGTACTGCGTCGACAGCACCATCGAGTACTGCAAGGAACGCAAAACCTTCGGCAATGCGCTGATCGACAACCAGGTGATCCACTTCCGTCTGGCGGAGCTGCAAACCGAAATCGAATGCCTGCGGGCACTGGTCTATCAGGCCACGGAGCAATACATCAAAGGCAAGGACGTCACCCGCCTGGCCTCCATGGCCAAACTCAAGGCCGGACGCCTGGGCCGCGAAGTCAGCGACAGCTGCCTGCAATATTGGGGCGGCATGGGTTTCATGTGGGACAACCCGGTCGCCCGTGCTTACCGCGACGTGCGACTGGTGTCGATTGGCGGCGGCGCCGACGAAATCATGCTGGGGATCATCTGCAAACTCATGGGCATCCTGCCGGGGAAAAAGAAATGAGTACCCTGCCTGATTGCCAGACGTTGCTGTTGGAGGCACATAACGGTGTGTTGCACATCACCCTCAACCGCCCGGAAAGCCGCAATGCCATGAGCCTGCAAATGGTCACCGAACTGCGCACGGTATTCGCGGCGGTGCGCGATGATCGGGCGGTTCGGGCATTGGTTATCAGCGGAGCCGGCGGGCACTTCTGTGCGGGGGGCGACATCAAGGACATGGCCAATGCACGCGCCCAAGGCCCGGACGCCTATCGCGCGTTGAATCGAGTATTCGGCGCGCTACTGCAGGAGGTGCAACACGCGCCACAAGTGGTGATCACGGTGCTGCAAGGCGCGGTATTGGGCGGCGGCCTGGGGCTGGCCTGCGTGAGCGACGTCGCCTTGGCCGATCACTTGGCGCAGTTCGGTTTGCCGGAAACCAGCCTGGGCTTGCTGCCCGCGCAAATTGCGCCCTTTGTGGTCCAGCGCATTGGCCTGACACAGGCCCGGCGACTGGCGCTGACCGCCGCGCGCTTCGACGGTACCCAGGCGCGGCGGATGGGCCTGGTGCATTTTGTCGAGCATGACGCGCAAGCGCTGGCCGAACGCCTGGATGAAATCCTCGCCCATGTGCTGTGCTGCGCGCCCGGTGCCAATGCGACCACCAAAAAACTGTTGCTGGCGAGTGCCGGGCAACCGACAGATGCGTTGCTGGACGATGCGGCGCAGTGGTTCAGCGAAGCGGTGACCGGGGCTGAAGGCGTCGAAGGGACCATGGCTTTTGTGCAAAAAAGAAAACCGGGCTGGGCCTCCTAAAAGCTTCGCGAGCAAGCCCGCTCCCACATTTGAAATGCGTTCGAATGTGGGAGCGGGCTTGCTCGCGAAGAGGCCATCACACTCACCGCAAATCTCAAGGAAAGCCTTCATGCCCGGACTCAGAAAAATCCTGATCGCCAACCGCGGTGAAATCGCCTGCCGCATCCAGCGCACCGCCCAGGCGCTGGGCTATCGCACCGTTGCCATCTTCAGCGCTGCCGACGCCGACGCCCTGCACGTGCAAATGGCCGACGAAGCCGTCAACATCGGCCCGGCCCCGGTGCAGCAGTCTTATCTGAACATCCCGGCGATCATCGATGCCGCCCGGCGCACCGGCGCTGATGCGATCCACCCCGGCTACGGCTTCCTCTCGGAAAACACCCACTTCGCCCTTGCCTGCCGTGACGCCGGCATCACCTTCATCGGCCCCAGCCCCGAAGCCATCGAGCTGATGGGCAGCAAGCGCCTGTCGAAAATCGCCATGATCGACGCTGGGGTGCCCTGTGTTAAAGGCTATCAAGGCGCCGAACAGGACGACGCAACCCTGAGCCGCGAAGCCGATCGCATCGGTTACCCACTGATGATCAAGGCCAGCGCTGGCGGGGGCGGACGTGGCATGCGCCTGATGCAGGACGCCAGCGAGTTACTTGAACAACTGCGTACTGCACGCTCCGAAGCGCAGCACGGTTTTGGCAGCGATGAACTGATCCTCGAACAAGCTTTGATCGACCCACGCCACGTCGAGATACAACTGTTTGGCGATCAGCACGGCAACCTGATTTACCTCGGCGAACGCGACTGTTCGATCCAGCGGCGCCATCAAAAAGTCATCGAAGAAGCCCCCTGCCCAGTGATGACCCGCGAGTTGCGTCAGGCCATGGGCGAGGCCGCACTCAAGGCGGGTCGGGCAGTCAATTACGTCGGCGCGGGCACGGTGGAATTTTTGCTGGACGCGCGCGGACAGTTCTACTTTCTGGAGATGAACACCCGGCTGCAAGTGGAACACCCGGTGACCGAACTGATTACCGGGCTGGACCTGGTGGCCTGGCAATTTCTCGTCGCCGAAGGACAACCGCTGCCATTACGGCAGGAGCAAGTACAGCTCAACGGGCATGCCATGGAAGTGCGCTTGTACGCGGAAGATCCGGCTCACAACTTTCTACCCCAGACCGGTCAGATCACGGCTTGGGAACCTGCGTTGCCCGCCGGCGTACGGATCGATCATGGCCTGATTGAAGGCCAGGACATCAGCCCGTTCTATGACCCGATGCTGGGCAAGATCATCGCCCACGGTGCAACCCGCGAGGAAGCCCGGCGCAAGTTGCTGCGGGCGGTGCAGGACAGCGTGCTGCTGGGCGTGCAGAGCAATCAGCGCTTGCTCGCCAGTCTGCTGCAACACCCGCAGTTCATCAGTGGCGAGTTCAGCACCGGGTTCATCCCGACCTGCTTCGCTGACGATCCGTGCTTGCAGGCCCATGTCCCGAGCGCCGCCGAACTGGCCATCGCTGCCGCGCTGTTCTATCACGCGTCGGCACAGGCTCACCCGGCACCACTGGCCGGCTGGCGCAACAACGCCAGCGTGCCCTTGCACTATCGCATCGGCCTGAATGAGCAGGACTGGCCGGTGGAAGTGAACGCCTCGCCTGACGGGTCATTCCGGATTCGAGTGGCCGAGCAACTTCTCGAATTGAAGATCGTCCGCTGCGACGGGCGCTGGGCAACGCTGGACATCGACGGCATCCACCAGCGTCATGCCTATCGCCTCGAGGCTGGGCAACTCTGGTTGTTCACCCGCCCCGGCAGTTTGAAACTGGTGGATCGGACTCAGGCGCTGGTCAGCAGTCAAGCCAGCGTGAGTACCGGCACACTCAAGGCACCCATGGACGGTGCCATCGTCGACGTACTGGTCACCGAGGGCAGCCCGGTCAGCAAAGGCCAGCTGTTGGTGGTGCTCGAAGCCATGAAAATGGAGCACCCGCTCAAGTCGGGCATCGACGGGGTGCTTAAACGTTTGCAGGTACGGGTCGGCGATCAGGTTAAAAATCGTCAGATTTTGTTGGAGGTCGAATAAGCCGCTAGGCGGATCCGCCGGGTTTGGCTACGCTCATGCCCTATCAGGACGCGGATACCAGGAACCCTGCAATGCCTCACTGGCTGGTGATAGATCTGGAAGCCACCACCGACGAGGGTGGCTGGCCAGTAACGGAAATGGAAATCATCGAAATCGGTGCCACCCTGGTGGACCGCAAAGGTCGCGAACTGGACCACTTCCAGCGTTTCGTGCGGCCGTTGCGTCGGCCCTTGCTGACACCGTTTTGCCGGGAATTGACTCACATCACCCAAGGCAATATCGATAACGCGCAATCTTTGACCGAGGTATGGCCGGCATTCGAGCGTTGGCTGGGCCACCATCATTCACGACTGGAAGGTTGGGCGAGCTGGGGCGACTACGACCGCAAACAGTTGGTTCAGGAATGGGAGCGCCTGCAACTCGACAGCGCCCTGAGCCGGGTACCACACATGAATCTCAAGCAGCGCTTCGCCAAGGCCAGACGGCTGGAACGTCCGCTGGGGCTCAATGGCGCCTTGCAACTGGCGGGCATGCAGTTTACCGGTCAGCAACACCGGGCACTGGAAGATGCGCGCAATACTGCACGTTTGTTGCCACTGATTCTCCCCGTCTAGAGAGGTGACGGCGTACTAGGCCTTGTGCATACTGGCCGGCCTTTTTAGCCCTTTTTGAGGAATCGCCCATGTTTAAAGTCAACGAGTACTTCGACGGCACCGTCAAGTCGATCGCCTTTGGCACCGCTGAAGGTCCTGCGACCATCGGCGTCATGGCACCGGGCGAATACGAATTCGGCACCAGCCAGCGTGAAATCATGCACGTCGTCAGCGGCGCGCTGACCGTCAAACTGCCTGATAGCGACGGCTGGGAAACCTTCGCTGCCGGCAGCCAGTTCAATGTGCCTGCCAACAGCAAATTCCAGCTGAAAGTGGCCGTCGACACCGCTTACCTGTGTGAATACCGCGGCTAACCCCAGGGTTCGCAGCAAAAAAATGCCCGTGTCGCAGGACACGGGCATTTTTAATTCATACAGGGGCTTTTATTCGAGAATCGTCACCGGCATCCCGACTTCAAGAGGGCCGTTACTGTCGTTGACGAGGTTCTGGCCGAACATCGCGCCGTCGGCCTCGGAACGGTATTTCTGCAAGGTGGCCAGCGGTTCGCGATCATCGCTGCGTAAACCGGTTTGCGGGTCGATAGTGGTCAGAATGCAGCGTGAACAGGACTTGACCACCCGGAACTCGACATCGCCGATACGGATCCGCTTCCAGCCATCCTCGGCGTAGGCTTCGCTGCCCTCAATCACCAGGTTTGGCCGAAAGCGCAGCATCTCCAATGAACGCCCGACCTTTTGCGACAAGTCCTCCAGGGACGCTTGGCCGATCAGCAATAACGGAAAGCCATCAGCGAACGCCACCTGATCATCGTCCTTACCGAAACCGGACTCTGTGGTGCGCGCACGATCGAGAGGAACCTGCACCAGACGCGTCGGTTTGCCGATAAAGGCGCTGACCCAGGCACCTGCCTCGTCGCCGGCATCTGGTACCCGCAAGGTGTCACGCCAGATGGTCACGCCACGCAGTTCAGCGTCACCGGCAGGCACGGCGATTTCGATCGGCGAGCGGCCCGGGGCACTGAGGGTCAAGCCGCCCTTGGCATTCCACAACGCCGACAACTGACTCATGGACGCCACCGCGCGCTGAGTCAAAAAGCGCCCGCTGGCCTCATCGACCAGCATCCAGCGTCGATCACCGTCCAGCCCCAGCTTGTCGAGCCCGACTTGCTGCAAGGTCTCGCCCTTGCCGGATTTCAGCGGATAACGATAAAGCGCGCTCAGACGCAGCATGGCCAGCTCCCTGGTGGGCAAAAAAGGCCACCCTATACGAGCTTGATCGCCGAATCAAAGGCTGCAGGGTTCCCCTGCAACATTGAATCTCCCACAGGGAATGTGGCCAGTCCTTGAATCGTGATCAGGCCGGCACTTCGTCGATCATCAGGCGCTGGCGCACCACGTCGACGAGTTTGTCCGGCTGGAATTTGGAGAGGAAGTTGTCGCAGCCGACTTTCTTCACCATCGAGTCGTTGAAGCTGCCCGACAGCGAGGTATGCAGGACCACGTAAAGGCCACGCAGGCGCGGGTCATTACGGATTTCAGTGGTCAGGCGATAGCCGTCCATTTCCGGCATTTCCGCGTCGGTGAACACCATCAGCAGTTTGTCGGTCATGGATACACCTGTCTCCGCCCAGGCCTTGAGCATGTTCAGCGCCTTCAGCCCGTCGCTGGCAATATGCATCTTCACGCCCAGCTGACCCAGGGTGTCGCGCAATTGCGACAAGGCTACGTTGGAGTCGTCGACCAGCAGCACTTCACGGCCCCGGGCGCGCTCCAGTATTGGGTCTTCGAGTTTTTCTCGGGAGACTTTGGCGCTGTACGGCACGATTTCGGCCAGGACTTTCTCGACGTCGATAATTTCCACCAACTGGTCATCGACCTTGCTGATCGCCGTGAGGTAATGCTGGCGACCGGCGCTGGTTGGCGGCGGCAGTATGGCTTCCCAGTTCATGTTGACGATGCGGTCCACGCCCCCGACCAGAAACGCCTGCACCGAACGGTTGTATTCAGTGACGATGATCGTGCTGGTTGGGCTCGGTACCAGCGGACGCATGCCGATAGCTTGGGACAGGTCAATCACTGGCAGCGTCTGGCCACGCAGGTTGACCACGCCGCAGACGAATGGATGGCGCTGCGGCATTAGCGTCAGCTTGGGCAGCTGCAGCACTTCCTGAACTTTAAACACGTTGATCGCGAATAACTGCCGGCCGGCCAGGCGAAACATGAGAATTTCCAGGCGATTCTCACCCACCAGTTGCGTGCGTTGGTCTACAGTATCGAGAATGCCGGCCATCAATGACTCCTGCTTGTTC
>NZ_JBFULH010000017.1:0-31332 GCF_056400445.1 Pseudomonas sp. P5_B2
GCCGCCGACAGCAACCCCGCGCAGCACCGATTGAAAATCCGCTTGCCACTCGGCTCGGCGAACCAGCGACGCATGTGCAGCCCCATAAAGGCGTACGCGCTGATCGCGATCCATTCCAGCATTAAAAACAATGCACCAAGCAGCGCAAATTGCGGTGTCACCGCGCGGGTCGGATCGACGAATTGGGGCAGGAAGGCGGTGAAG
Source organism: Pseudomonas sp. P5_B2 (assembly GCF_056400445.1). Lineage (NCBI taxonomy): Bacteria > Pseudomonadati > Pseudomonadota > Gammaproteobacteria > Pseudomonadales > Pseudomonadaceae > Pseudomonas > Pseudomonas sp. P5_B2. The sequence continues at coordinate 205 of NZ_JBFULH010000017.1, forward strand.
ATCAGGATCGCCTTGGGATTCCCCGACGATGGGCCATATATACTTTGCCTTTTCGCGCTTTCCGGGGCCATCGCATGCCAACGAATGGGGCAAAAGTTTACAGCTACACGCGTTTCTCTGATCCGAAGCAGGCTTTAGGGCACAGCGCTGACCGCCAGCTTCAGTACGCCAAAGCCTGGGCCGCAGAGCGCGGCCTGACGCTGGATGAATCCCTGTCACTGAAAGACGAAGGGCTGTCTGCATTCCATCAGCGTCACATCAAACAGGGCGCGCTGGGGGTGTTCCTTCTGGCGGTCGATGAGGGGCGTATTCCCCCAGGTTCAGTGTTGGTCGTCGAAGGGTTGGACCGGCTGAGTCGGGCAGAGCCCATTCAAGCTCAAGCGCAACTGGCACAAATCATCAACGCGGGCATAACTGTTGTGACCGCCAGTGATGGAAGAGAATACAACAGGGAGAAACTCAAGGCTCAACCCATGGACTTGGTCTACAGCCTGCTGGTGATGATCCGTGCGCATGAAGAGAGTGATACGAAGAGCAAGAGAGTAAAGGCTGCGATTCGTCGGCAATGTGAAGGCTGGATGGCTGGTAACTACCGAGGATTGATACGCAATGGCGGTGATGCCAAGTGGCTGCGCTGGAACGGCACTATATGGGAGTTAATACCGGAGCGCGTCGAAGTCGTCATGTTTGCTATTGGAAAGTACAAAGAAGGACTTGGTGCCGATCGCACCTATCAGTTGATGTTAGAGCGTGGTTACAGCGTCAACACCGTGGGTATTAGTGCTCAACAGATTTATCGACTAGTTAAGTTGCCTACATTGAAGGGCACCAAACGGCTCTCTATTGATGGAGAGTATTTTGAGCTACCTGATTACTATCCGCGGCTGATGTCAGATGCGGAGTTTGATGAACTTCAGTTGTTGACGACACAACGCAGCCGGCGTCGGCCAAAGGGTGCGATTCCGGGTGTGGTTACTGGCATTGGAGTTACCTACTGCGGATATTGCGGTACAGCCATGACTGGCGTGAACCAAATGGTGAAGATCAAACCAGACGGGACACTACGCGACTGCAATCGCCGCTTGCTTTGTGTATCGAACATGAATGCTGCTGGGTGCAAGGCAGGAAGTATCAGTGTTGTGCCAGTTGAGCGAGCATTGATGGCGTACTGCTCTGACCAGGTCAATCTTCAGCGTTTGCAGGTACCGGCCTATGGTGGTCAGGACCTTCGTGTTCACTTGGTGAATGCCAGGAAAGTAGTTGACGATCTGGAGCGTCAGTTGTCCCGTGTGACCGAGGCGTTGTTAGCTGGGGAGAGCGATGGCGCTACGCCGATGGTTTTTGTCCGCAAAGCACGGGATCTGGAGGAGCAATTGCAGGGCGCGAAGACACAAGTCCAGCAGTCCGAGCGCGAGCTGGCAAGGGCAGCCTCACGTCAGAAGCCGGCAGACGCCAGGCTCTGGGCTGAACTCGCTGAAGCAGTCGACGGCCAAGAGGTAGAGTCCAGAGAGAAGGTCCGTCAATTGGTGATGGACACCTTCGAAAGGATCGTAATTTACATACGCGGGGTCGTGCCAGAGGGGCGCAAGTACATCGATGTACTGCTCATTGCCAGATCTGGCCAGCGTCGCTGGATGCGAATTGAACGCCGAACAGGTGTATGGGCGGCCGGTGTCGACCGCCCTGTATGATCAGGCTGAAAGCTTCTTGTTATGACCCTGTCCTGGCGGGGCGGTATGGACTACCAAGTGGCCATGTCCTTCCCAGAAGTTTTCCTGTACCTCAACACAGACGCGCCAGGCTGCCCAGGCAACATCATCACCGATGGCCAGAATGTTTCCATGCTCATCAACGATGGCTATGCGGGCGAGAACTCCTTCTGGGCCCGTGGCCTTGAAGCCGGTACTGACTGTCGCACTCAGAGTTGCGCCGTCTAGTATCGGATTGGGTAGAGCTACTTTCATGCGATCACCACTTTTTGAGGGCATTTGCACAAATCGCCTGCGTGACTTGCGGCTGCCCGGTCAGTCGTCAACACATCGAGATTGACCTCGAGCAGCACCTCGTAATCTTTCCAGGATTCACTCACTTTGAAGCGCTTGATATTAGTTTGCTCAGACATGATCTCGGTCCTGCAGCTGCTGGATAGAGTTGGTGGGAGTGGCAAGTACCTGGGCAATGACAAGCGCCTCGACATCAGTTAGGTCGCCCTGGGCTTGTGCCATGGTGGCCAGGGATTCGAGGCGGATCCGTGCATCGGGGGTTTTCCGAACCTGGTAATCAAACAGGGCGGTGCCGACGATCCGGATAGCCATTAGATGCCGCGCTGATTGAGTACCTTCGATTGCCAATGTGTTAGCCTTCGGGGCGCTGCTGCTTTGGTGCTGTGCTTGCATAGTGTTGCCCTCTGTGGTGGTTGGTGTCGGGGAGGTGCGAACTCCTCGGCACCCTTCATTTACCGGCCGTGCCGGCTTCAGAAACTGGTGGTTTGCCTTAGGCTTTACGCACCAGGTGAATTACCAAATCCTCAAGTACCCCTTCGTCATCGCAGGCCTGCCACTCCAGGACCGCCTGGACCTGTTCGCGTGAACAGTCCATGACGAGAATTTCCCCTTGGCCACCGCTGGCACGAACCTCAAGGATCTGTACCAGGCCGTCAGCACCATAGGCTTCGGCGAACACTGTTCTGCCCTCGTACCCAAGCTGGTTCATTACGGCGTTGATCCGGCGGATTTCGGAGATTGCGTGGTCTCGCTCATGCTCGGTAATCACTTGGATTTGCATGTATCTGTCTCCTGGTCAGGCCTTGAAAATCCAGCATTTGACGGTTGGGCAGCGGTTGATCATGGGGTTCTTGGCTGATTGCGCGGACCGCACTGCGCTGTCGACGGCCTTGTAGTCCAGGAACTTATGGCTGCGGGATTCCTTAAGCAGATCTTTCAACGAAGTGACGTCGGAGAGCTTCTGACGGTGTTCAGCAGCCCGCTCGGCAAACTCGTTGAGGTTGATCGCGATGATGTCCGAGTTCTTGCTGTGATTGACCAAGGGCTCGTCGTAGATCGATTCCAGGTAGTCATRCACCTGCCAAAATTCGGCAACAGCGCTGTGGTCCGCGTTGGTCGTGCTCTGTCGCTCTAGCGCCATCTCGACGATCTGCCGGCGCGTGGAGCTKACTTGCACTTCGGTCAGAGTGATGACTAGGCAGATGGTATCCAGCAGGGCGAACAACTGAGCGTGGTTTTTGATGATCCGTTCGACGCCGATGTAGCCCCGCAAACCGTTTCCGCACTTGCGGCAGGCACCATCACCGCCGAACTGGGTGTCGCAGGCGAAGCAATGTGTGTGCAGCCGGCGCAATTTGGCTTCGTGTTCAGGAAAGCGCTTGCTGAAAAGATCCATCACCTCGGACTCTTTGCGCACAGCCTGCAGAAGGAAGTGGCTCAGCGTGGTTCCGTCCAGGGCATTGAGCTTGTCAGCTGCAGCGCGGCTTTCTGGAGTGACAGTAGGGCGGATGAAGTGAAGTTTTACGATGCGGGTCATGATCGCTTCGTGAGCAACCACGGCAGCGTTCTGGCTGATAGCAATCGTGCCGCGAAACGGTGGCTCATAAGTTTCGTTGCCGGCAGTCTTCACGCCTTTGGTCGCCAGCGTGCCGCCCCCGAAAAAGTCTTTCAGCTCGTCCCATTCGAAGGTTTTGGCGTGCGCTTTATCTTCGCCATGACGATCGGCCTCTAGGAACACGACCGGCATCCCGGACACCTGTCCCATCAATCGTGACCGTCCAGCCTTGGTGGACTTCATCGGATCGAAACCCTCGTAGCCTTCACGCCCGAGCAGCTTCCACAGCAAATTGAGCAGGGTGGTCTTGCCGGCACCGGCTTCACCGGTGGCTTCCAGGAACGGGAACGACTGGTAGCGAGTGCGGATCTGCTCGCAGAACAACGAACCAAAGAAGAACAGCAGCGCAGCCAAACCTTGGGTGCCAAAGCAGATCCAGAGCAGCCGTAGCCATTCCTCGTCGTAACCTTTCGCATCGCGCTGCAGATGCACCGGCACGCCTTTTTGCAGCGTCTTCAGGCGCATTTTCCCGAACTCGAAATAGTCTTCGCTGTTCACCGGATAAACATTGCCTTCCTTGACGGCCACGTCACCGTAGATGTAGCAGCCGTATTCCTTGCTGTAGCCGACGTAGTCGATGGTAGAGACGGTTTTGATCCCATAGAGCTGGTCTTTCATGAGTTTGTCCAGTTGTTGGCCGCTACCGGTGTACATGGCGCCAGCAGCCATCCCGAGCAGTCGTTTTTTGAACTCGCTGGCGGCGGCGAGCTGGCCGCTGGTGAAGGTGTTCTTGACGCTGCCTGCGTCATGCGGAAAGTCCACACGCAGGTAGTACCAAGACTCATCGGTGACTTCATTCCGCTGGAAGTACAGGGCTTGCGGGTAGCAGTTGGCGATCTCCACAACGCTGCCGGATTGCTGTAGCGCTTTCTCACGCATTTGCGCTTGGTTCAGCAGCTGCTCATCGTGATTGTCGCTGTCCTCAAGGTCCTGGACGGCCCGGTTGTATTTCTCCATGTCCAACTTGAACCAATAGAGGCGGTTGCCGAAGCCCAGGTGGAATTCGCCGCGTTTGTTCCAGTCGTACATCAGTAACGCCTTTTCGGCGGCGCTTTCAGCGATCAGCAGCGCGCCCTGGTGGCGGATCTGTTTAACGTCAGTCGCGACCTGAGCTTCCCGTTTTTCATCACCGTCGATAAAAGCCCAGCGCTGATGCAGGTCGTTCCAGTCGACCTTGCGGCCGTCGCGTTGTGGGATCTGTGCTGCCTCACATATGAAGCCCATTTCCCGCGCTTGGCGGACCCAGCGTCGGGTGTATGTATGCGCACCAGGTTCGTTATCTAGAGCCCACACGAGCTTCGGCAACTTGTCGGTCCGATCGCGCAGCAATGCCTTCAGTGATTCTTCAGGGAACGCGTTCGAGGACATTGCCGACACGGCGGAAAGGCCGTTATGTACAAGTGCGATCGCGTCAAAGATGCCTTCAACAATCCAGATTTCTTTAACTTCGAGCAGGTCCACGCACGGTGGGCACCACCACACGCCACGGTATGTCTCACCTGGTTTGAAGCGGGCTTTCATTTTGCCGAAGCGCGCAGGCCGATCGATCAGACGTTCCCAATACCCGCCTTTCTCCAGGGCGAAACGCACCGTTGCACTGCCAGCCTGTTCATGGCTGGAGTAGAACGTCTCCTGGGTAAACCAACCGGCAATCAGCGAAATGTCGAAGCCGCGGGCAAACTCAAGGTAGGCCCGTGCTGTTGCCGTTGGTGCACTTTCTGTGGCTGGAGCTCGCTTGCTCCAGTCCTCAAACAGGTCGTCGTAAATCTCTTTTACATGCACCGTGTGGCCGCACTTTTCCTGCCGGCCACAAATCAACTGCCACGGGCTATCGAAGCGTGTGTACAGCTCTTTCTTGTTGCACTTAGGGCAGGTGCCGCCACGCATGTAATTGGTGGGGGCGCGGTGCTTCAGTCCGTAATCGGATTGGATGCGCTGCAGGACGTCGTGACGTAGATCGTCTCTCATGATTACTTCGCTGCCTTGAGGCTGAGGCCGAGGCTTTGGGTTAGGGCACCGATCAGGTGCTTTTGAGCCGCCATCACCGGGCTGTTGGCGAGAATTGATCCGTGGCGCAAGCCATCGGGAATCAGGCGGTACTGATCTGCGTACCAGAGGTCATTGAGGTTGAGACGGTATTGCTCACGCAGGTTGGCCAAGAGCGCTTGGGCCTGACCTGGTGTCAGTTTTGCGTTGATGTTCATGGCGTTTTCCATCGTCAAACCTCAATTTCGGGCGCAGCTCACCCAAACCCACGGGGGTGGGACAGGCGATTTAGTGGGTAGGTATTACGGTGCGGCTACGCGGAAACGACCGTTATCCGGTGCGTTGAGAATGCGTTCGTAGATCAGGCTGACAGGGACAGCCCAAGCGTTTCCGGTGGCGGGATCGATAATGACGGTGTGTGTCGACGTGCTGTTGATCATGTCCAATCGCTGCCGATCGCGGATTGCAGACATATCGCTGCTTGCCAGGTGCACAAGCTTTTCGGCGGTGGTCGTCAAGACGTCGTAGTCGGTCACCAAGTGCTGTACTGCACGGTCAAACAGCTGCTGATCGTCGCCCAGGTGCTCGCATTGGTGACGCTCCAGAAATGCGAGTGCAGCGGCTTTGAGCACGTCTTGGTATTCCTGTACTGCAGGCAGATTGTTCATTGAGCAACCCCGGATTTATTGCGGTACAGGTCGATGGCTGCCAGCACTTCGGCGTGACGTGCTGCCATGTGCAGGTTGTGGGCATTGAGGATGTGTTCCGCTTCGATTTCGGAAATACAACCGTCCGCCAACGCCTTTGCAATCTCTTGGTCAACACATCCACGCTTGGCTGCGACATGTACCGACAGGGTGTACATCTCCACGTTGTCCAAGCTCTCAGGATCCGCGACCGGAACGAACAATCCGCCATACATTGCCGCGATATACGTGGGGAGATGTTGAGTGCCAGCTTCCTGCTCCAGCTGGTAGAGCTGAGCATCTGATAGCGGGCGACTGTTGTTGTTTTCGTAAGCGTGGTTGTCAAATTTTTTCAGCGCCAAACCTATGCGCGCTGCAGCGCATTCCCGTCCACCTGGGTAACTACAGATAATGGCGCTGACAACTTCCCGGCGAGTCTTTAGAACTGAGCTTTTCATGTTCTGCTTTTCCCTGTGGCTCAGCGCCATTACTGTTCGATCACGCCGTCTTTGATACCAAGCAATACCGCGGCGCGATGTGCCTCCCCACGGCGACAATGGCTCTGGCCACTCAGCACCGCGTACACGGTGCTGGGATTCAGGTTGTGCAATTTGGCAAAGTCTTTCGCTGACTGACCGCGCTTCTCCAACGCGTCACGCGCTTGTTGTYGGGCTTGCTCGGTGATGGTCGTGTTGGGCATAGTGCAATTCCTTGCGTTTTCGTGTGATGACGAGCGCAGGATGTAGCAAAAAATTGCCAATGTAAATAAGCGAGTGGAAATAATTTGACTCTCTCCGAAGAGATTGGCGTTCGGCTTCGCCAACTGCGTGCCCAAGCAGGGCTTACACAAGATCAACTCGCTGAAAAACTTGGGGTCTCGAAACGGACTCAAGGAAATTATGAGTCTGGGGCCAGTGATCCCACGGCGTCGTATCTGAGCATGGCAGCAAGCCAGCTTGGTTTTGATGTGGGCTACATAGTGAATGGAGTCCCCGCGACGATGCCTAACGACTCGCTTTCTGAAGCGGAAGATCTGCTTGTCCGGCAGTACAGAAGCATCACGCCGTTTGACCAAGAAGCGATCCGTCGTTTTCTGAAAGCCATGGCTGACGATGCCACCCGCCAACGGAGTTGATCTGCAACAAAGCGTGTACGACATTCGTCTTACTCCCAGTACGAAAGCCTGCTCCAGCCCCAATAACGTCGATTCAGCAATGCACTTTATGGAGTAGTAAGCATGTTGGATCGCATGAACAATGAGCGCATTTGCGTTGATATCCCGGAATTCGAACAGCTCGGCCTGACTAAAACTGAACGGCGACTTATACGGCTGTACCGCCTGTTGAGTGAGCACGAGCAAATGCAATTTCGACGGCTATCGGAGCTATTAGCCACCACCCCAGAAGAGTCCGTCGGCAACTGATATCCCTCTCCCCGTAACCGATCGCCGACAATTCCGAGTCGGCGGTTTGCGCATCAAGCCACCGCCCCAAGCTGCTCAAACAGCTCGCGCTGTTTGGCCCTGGGCAAGTCCCGCAGATGGTCGAATAACATCCTTTCGAATGACTGAGCCGACGGGCTCAGCGTGTGTGAAAACGTCAGATTTGCCACCCATGTGTGCCCGCACTTTGCGTCGAGGCACTGGCAGTAAAGCTTGGCAAAATCCTCAGATAACTGGTCGCGCGATGCGATTCGACCTTTGTGTCCGCACTTGCATATAACTCGCATTGTGTCCCTCCCCAGGGCAGCCAATCGCCACTATAGTGCCACAATATGTAGTGGCATTCTCTTGGCTATGCACTTGATGCAGTGGAATCAACTGCTGATATCACTTCTCTCCAGGTGAATCGCCTGTCTTCACGCAGGGTGTCATTCAGCTGGTTAAACAGCTGGCAGATCGGTCGAATCTCGTTACTGGTGTACACGCGATCGATCTTTTCGATATCGCCAAAGCCCGCGCTGTTTTCCGGGATGATGCCGGCCAGCGCGGGGTTCATTCGCCAGGCGGCGATCACATCGTTGCGGGTGATATTCTTGACCTTCTCCAGTTCGTCCTTCGCTTGGAAGTCCCCGACCGGGATGATCTGAATCGCCTTTTCTGCACCGCCCGGGATGTTTACGAACATCGACCGGAAGTTACCCACACCCTTGCTCGCGCTGATCTGATCGCGCAGGGACTCTTCGTCTTCCTCAGTCAGGTTCGGGTCGTTGGTGTAGAAGATGTAGCCCGCGTGTGCGCCGTTGCTGTAGTAGCGGCGACGGAAGAGGGTAGCGGCCTCATTGAGCAACAACGCCTGCATGCCGCCCAAGTAGTCGGGCACGCCGTAGATGTTCTGTTCCACGTCGTAGTTCATGACGTGTTCGACTTCATCCTCTTCGAACTCCTCCTGCTTGCCGTCCGGCAGTAGCATCACAAACCCGCCACCAACCCTGACCCGCATGTTGATTGTTGGCAGGTGATCCATCTGCAGCACCTGGCCGAATGCATTGCGGTTGCGCCGGAAATACGCTTCGCCGAACACCATAAAATCCAAGCCTGCACTCCTCATGGTCTGGACTGAACAACCCTCCGACGCAATGAACTCACGCAGCAGTAGGTTGCGCTTGAACCCTGGAATGGCGCCGTGGTGAGCGTTGGCTCGCAGCAGTTTGGCCAGGCCTTGGCGTGACACTGGCGGCGTGTAGGTCTTTCCGTCGTGGGTGGCGAACACGCCCAGGTAATGTGCGATGTTCTCGGTCAGAACCTGTTCCGGTGCACCGAATGAAAACGCCCGCATCGGACCTGGTGCTGGTTTTTGCGGTTGGTTTTTTGCTGGTTTGCCCATGGGTGCTTGGTCCGCTGAGTGTGTAGCGGCTGCGCCGCTGTTTGTTGGTGTTGAGGGGTTCGTGGGCCAGGGCATGCATGATTGCCCAGGCGATGTCGGCGTGGCCGGAGGCATCGGTACGTGATGCGCTGTAGGTGACTTGGCCACCGCCAGTGGTGCCGCGCTTGATCGTCAGGAACGCTTGAGCGATGTCATTCCAGCCGGCGTCCCACTCGATCCGGCTGCCCTGAATCGTGTCCTGCGCCTTGAGTACCAGGGTGTTTTTGGTTTCGAGGCTGTAATGGATCGAAGTCGCACGCGGGTAGAAATCGCGCACCATGTCGAACACGCCGTAACCGATGCCGGTGGTGTCGATGCCGATGTGCTGGACGTTGAAGCGCTCGGTGAGTTTCTTGATCTGGTCGGCCTGGTACTTGAACGACTGCCCACGCCAGCTGTGTTTCTCCAGGATCCGGAACTTGCCGCCGTCCTCGAGCGGTGGGGCGATGACCACGCAGCTGGCATCGTCACGGGTGCGGCTGGGGTCGTAGCCAATCCAGACGGGGCTGTTGCCGAAAGGGCGCGGATCGTCGGGGTCGTAGTCGGTCCACAACGATTGGTCGGAGTAGCAGCGCTCCAGATCAGCCAGGGAAAAGGCGCTTTGCGTGCTGTCGATGAACTTGCACATGAACAGCTGCTGAAATTTGTCCTCGTCGTACTCCAACTGCAGCTGCTCGAGGTCGAACAGATCGCAGCCGCCGGAAATGGCGTCGAGGATCGTGATGACCTTGCGCCATTGCCCGTCCGGACACAGCGATCCAGCCGCAGCTTGGGCTTCGCTGGGCCATGGGTCTTTGGCGTTCTTGCGTTTGCTGTTGCGGAATTTCTCGCCGGTCCAGAACGGGTACGCCTGGTGCGACACTGCGCTGGGCGTGGAGAAGTAAGTCTTGCGCCACTTTTTGTGGGTGGCCATGGCACTGGCGACGGTGTTCAACTTCTCGAAGTCGCGGATCCAGAAGTACTCGTCCACGTAAACGTGGCCATGGTGACCCTGGGCGGTGCTGCTGTTGGTGCTGAGAAAGCGCAGCTCGGCCCACGGTTTGCCGTCTTTACTCAATACGATCGGGTTGCCCGTCAGCTCCAGGCCAAACCACTCCTGGGCGAATGACACGATGTAGCTGCGGAAAATCTCGGACTGGGCTCGACTGGCCGACAGGAAAATCTGATTGTCACCGGTCAGGACCGCGTCCATGAACGCTTCGCCGGCGAAGTAATAGGTCAGCCCCACCTGGCGGCTTTTGAGGATGTTGCGGATCCGACTCGTCAGGGTGTTCTGTTTCGCCGCGAACAGCTCTTTCTGGTAGCCGTACATTTTGCTGATGAACTTGTCGAGAAAGTCGACCTCAGTCAGCTCGCCGACCTCGTTTTTGGCCTTCTTCTCGCGCTTCTTTCCACCCTTGTCGTTGCGATCGCCTCGATCCCGACGCTCATTGCGTTGTCCTTCTCGGCGCTGGCCATCGTCCGCCGGCGGATCGCCGATCGGCGCCGGTACCAGTTTCACGGATTGCTTCAACAGTCGATCGCGGATAGTCGTGAGGCGGTCGAGCTCGTCCAGGTCGCCCTTTGTCAGCGACGTGACTTTGTCCAGGAGCAGGGTAATTCGCCGGCCAACGGCAGTCAGCGGTTCTTCATCCGACAGCATGTCGTCCCACTCACCCTGGCGGATCCAGTAGTAAACGATCCGGATGTTGGGCAGGGATAACTGCGCCTGAATTTCACGCGGCTTACAGCGGCGTAAATAAAGGCGTTTGGCGGCTTCTTTAAGTTCGGGGGCGTATGGCATGACCGCAGTCTATGCGTCGAAAACGTGGGAAACGCGGGGTTAAATTCCGCAATTCACCTAGATCGTGAATATAGGAGAAGCGCTCAAGACAACCGTTTGTTAGAGGGGCAATCGGCCCATATCGTGGGGCCTCAAATCACCGATTGAGCGCAGTTATCGCCCATGCCCCGTTCTCTTGTTTCGTACTGGAAACGTGTCGCCACCAGCGGCRCCACCGCTGATGGTCGCGAGATCCTTCCCCAGGAACTGCGTGATATCGCTGAGACCTACAGCCTCGCCAAATACACGGCAGTGATCTGGTCTGAGCATGAGCGTTGGGCTGGATCCTACGGCACCGTTTTCGCGGTACGCCTAGTAGAAGAAGCCGACGACCTTGAACCAGGCCAGGTCGGTTTGGAAGCCCAGCTTAAGCCCAATGACAAACTGCTTTGCCTCAACGACCAAGGCGAAAAGCTGTTCACCAGCATCGAAATCACCCCGAACTTCGCAAACAGCGGCAAAGCCTATTTGTCCGGCCTTGCCGTGACCGATTCGCCGGCCAGCCTGGGCACCCAGGAGCTCTACTTTTCCCGCAAAACCGGCGAGCCCGTGCATTACGCCGCGTCTGTCCCTCTTGGCGTGCTGGGTGATGAGGAGCCCAAAGGCGAGATTGGCATGTTGACCAACATGCTAACCCGTCTGTTCAAGCGCTTCGCTGCTGAAGACACCTCCACCGAAACGACCCAGACCACCCCCACCGAGAGCAAACCCCCAATGGATGAAGCTACAGCCAAGGCTTTGAAGGCCTTGATCGAACAACTCGGCCTTGTCGTCACCGGCCTCGCCGCTGTTATCGAGCCCGCGACTGCGGAAGTCGAGGAGCCAGTTGTAACTGAAGTCGATGACGTAGAAGCCGCCGTCGACGCGATCGTGACTCAGGCCGAAGCGGATCGTGAATTCGCCAAGAAAGGCAGCGACAGCAAGCGTCTCGATCGTATTGAAGCGCTGCTTGAAAAGGCCTTCAACACCACCACCGGTTTGCCACTGCCGAAAACCGCCGGTTCCCTCGACATCAAAAAGCGGGTGCTGTGACATGAGCCAGCAATCTTTAAGTAATCGTGCTCTGAAGCAATACGCAGCCCTGCGTGAGGCCATCGCCGAGACCTACAGCGTCGACGTGACTCGCCAGTTCAACGTCGAGCCGAGCATTGCCCAGGAACTGAACGACAAGATCACCGAACGCGCCGACTTCCTCGAACGCATCAACGTCGTGCCGGTCACCGAGATCAAGGGCCAGAAGGTCATGTTCGGTGTGAATGGTCCTGTGACCAGTCGTACCAACACCAAGACCACCGATCGCGAAGCCAAAGACGTTTCCGACCTGAATGGCCTGGACTACGAACTGTTTGCCACTGAGTCTGACGTCGGTTTGCCGTTCGCCAAAATCGACAGCTGGGCCAAGTTCCCGGACTTCGCCGATCGCTACTCGGCGGCCGTGCAGAAGCAAATTGCCCTCGATCGCATCATGATCGGTTGGCACGGTGTAACCGCCGCCATCCAGACCAACCTGGCCACCAGCCCGATGCTGCAGGACGTCAACAAAGGCTGGCTGCAGATTGCTCGCGAGCAGATCCCTGAGCAGGTTTTGGAGGAAGGCGCCGTCGATGGGAAAATCACCCTCGGCACTGGCGGCGACTACGAAAACCTCGACGCCCTGGTGCACGACGTCAAGCAGATGATCAGCTCGGTTTTCCGTGACGGCGGCGACCTGATTGCCATCGTGGGCAGTGATCTGCTGGCCGCTGACAAGGCCAAGCTGTATTCCAACCAGGCTGGCAAACCCACCGAGAAGGAGCGCATCGAAAGTGCCCAGGTCATTGCGACCTATGGCGGTCTGCCGACCTTCACCGTGCCGCACTTCCCGGTCAATGCCGTGGTCGTCACCAGCTGGGACAACCTGTCGATCTACTTCCAGGACAGCAGCTGGCGCCGTCACCTGCTGGAGAACCCGAAGCGCTCCCGCGTCGAGGATTACAACGGCCGGAACGAAGGTTATGTGATCGAGCAGTTGGAGAAATTCGCGGCTGCTGAAAACGTGGAACTGATCTGATGAGCCTGGCACTGGCGCACAAGCGTCGCGTTCAAGCCGAAGGTCCAGCCGCAGCTGTGCGCGCCGGTGCCGAAACGGCGGTGTATTCCGCCGCCACCGCGCTCTCCAGCCCAGCAAACGGCAAGAAGCACTTGAAGCTGATGGAAGACGCCCTGACTCAGGATCTGGAGCGCCTTGGTGCAATCAACAGTCGAGAACTGCGTCAGCAACTCAAGCGTGACGAGCTGCTGCCCAAGTACCTGGACTATGTGCAGCGCTACCGCGATTCCGGATTGAGTTTCCAGAACTCGGTAGTGATGCAGGTCCTGGTCTGGCTGTTCGACACCGTGCAGTTTGAGGCCGGTTTTGACTTGGCAAACTTTGCCATGGACCAGGGCCAAGTAATGCCGATCCGCTTCAGACGTGATGTGCCGACCTTCGTCGCCGACTCGGTGATTGAGTGGGCTGAGGCCGAACAGAAGGCTGGTCGAAGCCCTGAGCCATACCTGTCCGACCTATTGCCGCGTGTCGATGGCGAATGGCGGCTCACCGAGCAGATTCCGGCCAAGTACCACAAGTTGATCGGCATTCGCGCAATGGCTACCAAAGACTGGGCGAAAGCTATTGCCCACTTTGAACGCGCCACTGAGCTGCACGCGGCTGTCGGTGTTGGTACCCGCCTGGAAGGGGCTCGCAAGGCCCTGGCAAAAGAACTGGCTGAGAAAGCCCCCGAATAACCGACTACCCCCCCCGGCGAGAAACTGTGGATGTGAGCCAACCATTTATGGCCCTGACCCACTGAAACAGTTTTCCCGCCCCTATTTGAGTGCCCAGCAATGAGCTTTTCCGGGAAACCCACCACCTTTGTGGAACAGGCGATCGAGAACGACGGCTTCTGGCCGAACCTCTCTGTGACCGAGTTCCAGAAGGGGTACCGCCTGCCGGCGGAGTACCTGGTTGAGATGCTGGTCACTGATTTGACCACCGCGATGATCGAGGTCAATCGAGATCTGGCCAAGCTCAAAGGCCAATGGCAGAACTCGGGCGTCACCAGCGTGGAATCTGCTGACCCTATGGTGCTGCCGGAGCGCACATTTCACGCAGCGACGTACAAACGCGCCGTGTATTGCCGTGCCAAGGCCAGTTTACTGACTCAGTTTGCCACCGTTACCCGCCGTGAAAGTGCAGAAAACACCGCCAAGGAATTGCCCGAGCGCGGCGAAACCTTTCTTGAATTCAGCCAGCAGTCCGTTCGTTCACTGCAGGGCCGTGGCCGAATTACGGCGGTACTCCTGTGATCAAACTCCGTGCCCTCACCACGTACCTGATCGAGCGCCGCCTGGTTGAGCCTGAACAGCTCGACAGCTGGACCGACCAGGTGAACCTAGAACTGATCTGGAAAGACGATCTCGGCGGCCTGCACATGGGTGACATGCGTTACAGCGCCACGATCGCTCTGGAGCGTTTCGCCGATCACCCGGGGCGCCTGATGGCGTTGGTGGGCAGTTGGCTGGAGGGCAACGACCAGGACCGCGACGAGCTGCCGTCGCCGAAATTCGACATCACCATGCTCGACAACGACCTGGCCGACGTGGACATCACTCTCGAATTCAACGAACCGCAATACCTGGCCGAGGATCCCGCCGGCGAGATCGATGCCTTCGGCAAGACCTGGGCGTTTGTTCCGTTCGACTTGTGGATTGCCGAGCATGGCGAGGTGGCGAGCTATGGCAGGGCGTAGCACCTTCGAACTCGATGCCCGGGGCTATCTGGGCGTACGCGAGCAGCTGGCGTTGCTCAGCCTGCCGCCACAACTGCGCCGCCGCCTGCTGAACAACGTCACCAAGCGCGTGCGGACGATGAGCCGTCAGCGTGTGCGCGCTCAACAGAACCTCGACGGCACACCGTTCGACGCGCGCAAAGGCACTGGCAAGGGCAAAAAGAAGATGGAAGTAGGGTTGGCCAAGTTGATGTTGGTCACCCGCGTCAGCGCTGATGAAGCCGAGCTGGGTTGGCGTAATGCCCTGACCAGTTGGGTTGCGGCGCAGCAGCACAACGGCGTCAGCGAACGTCGCACCGCCGCGCAGATGAAGCGCTGGAACAACGTTCCCGCCGGTCTGGCCGCCACGGAAAAGCAGGCCAAGCGCCTGCGTCGACTGGGCTTCAAAGTTCGCCAGGAAGGCAAGAAAAGCTTGTCCCGACCATCCGTGGCCTGGATTCAAGAACATGTGAACTACGCCAAGGCCGGCCTGCTGATCCGCATCCTGGACGACGAGAAAACCGAGAGCAGTGGCGCGCAGAGCTGGGAAATCACCTTGCCCAAGCGCCAGTTCATTGGCGTCAGCACTGAACGAGACACTGGCTTGCTGCTGAACCAGGTGCTCCAACAAATCCTTAATTCACCCCGCTAACGAGGCACTGCATGGCACTTGGCAAAGTCAGCGTCAACAATCTCAATCTGGGCCAGGGTGCCGTGACTGAGATCGAACGCTATTTCCTTTTCATCGGTCCCGGCGCGAAGAGCATCGGGCAACTAATCCCCCTGAACACCGACAGCGACTTGGACAGCGCCCTGGGCATTCCTGCCAGCGAGCTGAAAACCCAGATCACTGCCGCCAAACTGAACGGCGGCGATCGCTGGGCATGCCTGGCCGCGCCGATCGCTGCGGATGGTGAGTGGTCCGAAGCACTGGAATACGCCCAACAGCAGGGCTTTTCGGTGGAAGCGGTAGTGATCACCAAACCGGTGACCACGGCTGCACAGCTGTCGGCCATGCATGACGCAGCCATCGCACTGAACAATGTCTACGGCCGGCGGGCTTTCGTGATGGCGGCGAGTGCCGGCATCACTGCGCTGCAGACGTGGGACCAATACTTGATCGAGCAGCGTGTCATCACCGCAAGCGTGGCGGCGCCGCGCGTACTGGTCGTGCCTCAGTTGCACGGGAATGACCTGGGCGTGCTGGCTGGCCGCTTGGCGAACGCAGCGGTGAGCGTTGCTGATAGCCCCATGCGTGTGGCCTCCGGTGCCGTTCTGGGCTTAGGCGCAATCCCTGCCGACCTCGACGGCGTTCCACTGCCATCGGCGATCCGTTCCGAGCTGGATAAGGTGCGTTTCTCTGTATCGCAGACCTATCCCGACTACCCGGGTGTGTTCTGGGGCGACGGCAACATGCTCGACGCACCGGCGAGTGACTTCCAGGTGGTGGAGTACTTGCGCTTGGCTGACAAAGCCGCTCGCCAGGTGCGCCCGCTACTGATCCGCCGCGTGGCCGATCGCCGACTGAACAACACCCCCAACAGCATGGCCGCTGCAATCAGTGCGCTGATGAAGCCACTGCGCCAGATGGCCAAGTCCGCCACGTTCGCCGGCCAAGTGTTCCCTGGTGAGATCGAGGCGCCCAAGGACGGCGACATCGTCCTGGTGTGGCTCAGCAAAACCAAGGTCGAGCTCTACATCAAGATCCRGCCGCTCAACTGCCCGAAAGACCTGACGGCCAACATCGCCCTCGACCTTTCCAACGACGATTCGGAGTAACCCCCTATGTCACGTATTGGCGGCAAGAACTTTGACGTGAACCTGGGCGATCTGCTGGTTCACATCGAGAGCTGCACCATCGATATCACGGACAACACCGCCGTGGCCCAGAGCCGGGGCGTACCCAATGGGCACGTAGACGGTGACGTGGCAGCCAGCGGGGAGATGGAGTTCGACACCAGCAATTTCAATCTGCTGATTGAAGCCGCACGCACCGCCGGCAGCTTTCGCGAACTTGAACCGTTCGACGTGGTGTTCTTCGCCAAGGCTGGAGAGGAGGAGCTGCGCGTTGAGGCATTCGCCTGCAAGTTGACGGTGTCCAGCCTGCTGAGCGTAGACCCGAAAGGCGGTGAAAAATCCAAGCACAAGGTGCCGTTTAACGTCACCAGCCCGGACTTCATTCGCATCAATGGCGTGCCATATCTGGCCGCAGCCGAGATCGAGGGCCTGCGCTAATGGTGTGCCCGTTCGATCGTGCCCAGGCGCTGGAACAACGCCAGCGTGAACAGGCGATTACCGCCCAGCTCGCCAAGGCACGTCCGATCGGGCCCAGCCGCAGCCACTGCCTGGACTGTGACGAGCCAATCCCTGAGAAGCGCCAGGCGCTGGGCGGCATCGCTCGCTGCACGCCCTGCCAATCCATTTTCGAGCAAGGACAACGCTGATGAACCTCATCACCTGGCCGTACTTCGCCGCGGCTGAATTGCGCTGCAAGTGTGGCAAGTGCAACAGCACCGGCGCCGAGATGGATCCGGCGTTCATGGCCGAGCTGGTGACCCTGCGTCAGCAGTTTGGCCGGCCCATGGCGCTCAGCAGCGCTTATCGCTGCCCGAAACACCCGGTGGAAGTGAACAAGCCCGCACCAGGTGAGCACTGCACCGGCTTGGCGGTTGATGTGCGCTGCCGTGGCGAAGATGCGGTGGTGATCCTGCGTCTGGCCATGAACCTGAAGTTCACCCGCTTCGGTATCAGCCAGCGTGGCAATTCTCGTTTTCTGCACCTGGGTATGGCGCCCGCCGGTGGCCGATTCCCCAGTCCTGCGATCTGGAGTTACTGAATGCGCCGTTATCAAACCCACGCCCTTGTTGCCCTGGGCGCTGCACTGTTGGGCAGCCAACTGGAGAACATCGCCATCGCGTTAGATCGGTCGTACGGCGAGGAAGTCGCGCTCATCACCAAATCGTATTGCGGGGCGCCGGAGAGCCTGCGTGTCGCACTTCGCGAAGTGATCGATGTCAGCGCAGCGCCGAACAAAATCCGTGTGGAGTGCGCCGCCGATGCCCTTTAGAAGCGACCTGATCATCAAGGCTGTGAACGGTTCGGCGTTGTGGGATCTGGTCCGGCCGCTGTTCTTCGTGACTGCCGACGGTCGGTCGGTGACGGTGCCAGCAGGCTATCGCACGGATCTGGCCAGCGTTCCACGTCCTGTGTGGTGGCTGGTACCACGTGACGATGAACTGGCCCGCCGGCCCGCCGTGTTGCACGACTACATCTACACCAACCTAACCCGAAAATTCACCAAAGCCGAAGCCGATCTGGTGTTTTACCAGGCCCTCCAAGAAGAGGGCATGCATAAGGCTCTGGCCTGGCTGATGTACAGCGCGGTCCGCATCGGCGGCCGTGGCAACTGGAGCGCCTGACATGGAAATGCTGGAGAGACTGATGGCCTTGATGCCCGAGCTGCTATTGACCGCTGTGATCGGCTTCCAGGCCTTTCTGTTTCGCCAGGTCAGCGAAGCCCGCCGTGAGCACCTGGAGCTGCGTGTGGAAATCGCCCAGAACTACCCGCGACACAACGACATCGAGCGCGCACTGGACAAGCTGGAAAGCAACCTGCGTCAGCAGCTCGAAGCCCACTTTAGAACCCTTAACCAACGGATCAGCACCCCATGAGCGAAAAACGCGATATCACCCTCGAAGTCGGCGAAAAAGAATTCACCTTCACCCTGACGCCGCAGGACGTGACCAAGTACTTCAACGCCATGACCGCAAACAACAAGGTCGCACCGTCTCACAACCTGCTGAGCAACACCGTTGTGGCCGACCAGCGCGCCGATCTGCGCACGTTGCTGGCCAACCCGGTGATGACCATGCAGATCGCCGGTGCCCTGCTCGAGGAGTACGCGCCGGACGTTGAAATCATCGTAAAAAAGCACTCAACCACGCTGAGCGCCTGAGCGAGGACGGCCTAGGCCAACTGATGGCCTTGTCCAGTCGCTGGCTACCTGGTCAAGAGCCCACACCCGAGGTGATGGGCACGGCCAAGTGGCTGGAAGACGAACACTGGAAACGCATGGAAATCGCCGTAGCAAACGGTATCGCCCATGCACTGAACGGATAAAAACACATGGCTGACCGCGCTGCCCGCCTAGCCTTCATCCTGAGTCTGACCGACAAGGTCACCGCGCCCCTGGGCAAGGTGAAAATGGGGTTTTCCGACCTTGCTGAGCAGAGCGTAAAAAACATCAAGACGATGGGCTTGGGGTTGGGCGGTATGGTCGGCGCCGGCGTTGCGATCTCAGAGTCATTGGAACCTGCTCTGGAGATGAACCGCGCCCTGGGCGAAGTCCGTTCGTTGGGCGTCGCCGAAGAAGCATTGAATGCCCTGAACAAGAAGTCCCTAGAGTTCTCCGTCAATTACGGCGAGAACGCTCGCGACTTCGTGGCCTCGGCCTACAGCATTTCGGGCGCGATCAAGGGGTTGGCTGGCGACCAACTGGCCACCTTCACCAACACCAGCAACCTGCTGGCGAAGGCCACCAAGTCCGACGCCGAGACCATGGGCGCCTATGTGGGCACCATGTACAACCTGTTCAAAACCTCGGCTGATGCCATGGGCAAAAGCCAATGGGTTGAGAAACTGGGCGGCCAGACGGCACTGGCCGCGCAGCTCTTCCGTACGGACGGCGCACAGCTCAAAGATGCGTTCAAGGAAGTGGGCCAGCTCGCCACCACGGCCGGCGTCGATATCGCCGAGCAGTTCGCGGTGATCGGTACGCTGAGCAGCACCATGGAAGGCGGTGATGCCGGTGGCTTGTACAAGTCGTTTTTCGAGAACATTGGCGCAGCGTCGGACAAGCTCAAGATCAAATTTACCGAGCAGAACGGCCAGCTGATGCCGATGGCCGACATTCTGGCCAAGCTGGAGGGCAAATTCGGCGACCTGACCAGTGCCGCTGCCGGCGCCAAGTTGACCGAGGCTTTCGGCGGCGAAGGGGCGCGTGTGATCAATGCCCTGGCCAAAGACACCGACCGGTTCAAAACCGGCCTCGACCAGTTGGGCAAAGTCCGTGGACTGGAGAGCGCCCAGAAGATGGCCAAGGCCATGGTCGACCCGTGGCAACAGTTCGGTGCGGCCGTTCAAGCGCTGCGCATTGCCTTCGGCCAGGCGCTGATCCCCATGCTCACTCCGCTGATGGACAAACTGGTCGGCATTGCCAGCACACTGACCCGTTGGACCCAGTTGTTCCCCAACATTACCCGGGTGATCGGCATCACCACGCTCGTTATCTTCGGAATCATCGCCGGCATGTCCCTGCTGACGCTGGCAGTCGGCATGTCCAAGATGGTTTGGCTGGGGATGCTGACGGTCTGGAAGCTGCTGAACTGGACCGGTTACCGCAGCATCGCCATGTTCCTCTTTCACACCGTCATGACGATCGCCTTTGTCGCCGGCCTGGTGCTGTTGTACAGCTGGATGGGCCTGGTGAAAGTCGGGATGCTGGCTTGGCAGGCCGCGATCTGGCTGGTCAACGGCGCGATGCTGGCCAACCCTGTGCTGTTGATCATTGTCGGGATCGTGGCCTTGGTCGCGGCGGTGGTTGCTGCCGTCTACTACTGGGACGAATGGACCGCTGCGCTGATGAATAGCGCAGCCTTCAAATGGGTCAGCGATCAATTCCAGACGCTTTCTGATTGGTTCGGCTCCATGGGCGGTTGGTCAGCCATGGCCAAAGGCGCCTGGGACAGCATCGTCGGGGTCTTCTACAAGGCCATCAACAGCCTGATCGAGATGATCAACAGCATCCCCGGCGTGAACATCGAAGCGCGATTTGGTGGCATGCCGGAAATGCCAGGTGTCGACGCAGCGGTGAGCGCGGCCAGCACCGCCGGCGCTGCACAGAAGACCCAGCAAACCATCAATGCGGCCATCCCAAGCCTTTCCCCGTCGCGGGCAACCGCCGTTCCCCCGGGTGGGCTGTTGACCAGCATTCAAAACACCAGCAACCAGAACAAGGGCACCCACGTCGAGAACGTGAACATCCATACCGCCAAGCCAATGACCCCGTTGGAGCTGGAAAACATGGTCGCGATGGGAGTCGGCGGATGAGCCTCTACATCGATCTGCTGATCACCCATAACGACCTGACCCTGGACCCTTCGAACCAGCCGCTGCTGGTGGACGATCGGGCCAGCATCGCCCAGGACATCGGTCACATGATCCGCGAAAGCGGGCTGCTGTTCACGCTGGTGGCCGAGCGCGATCGTTTCCGCCAAGCCGACTGCATCCAGCAATTAGAGCTGCTGGTCGAAACGGACGTGCGCCTGGTACCGGGCACTGTCCAGATCCTTGAGGAAGGGAAGGGCAAGTACCTGGTCACGGCCAAAACCGTTGAATTCGGATCTGTCGAGGTAGTGCTGTGAGTGACGTAGATTTCAAACAGGCGTTGAGTGACGCCGGCATTCCGACCACCGAGGCCAAGCTGCGTGCGGCCTGGGAACTGGAAGTCGTTGCCCAGGGCAGTAAATTGAGTAACACCAGCGCCTGGTCACCATTCTGGCGGGTAATCACCGCGTTGGTGACCAAGCCAGTGATGTGGTTAATCGACTTTATCGCCGGCACCGTGTTGCCGAACTTCTTCGTGAAGACCGCTACCGGCTCCTGGCTGGATAYGCTGGCCTGGGCGGTCAACGTCACCCGCAAGCCCGCGACTAAGGCCGAGGGGTTGTTGCTGTTCACCCGCAGTGCGCTGGCCGGCCTGCTGGAAATTCCGGCCGGTACCCGTGTGCAATCGATCGCGATCAACGGCAACGTGTACGAACTGGTGACAGTAGAAGCGGCCAGCTTTGCCGATGGCGAATCTCAGATCCGCGTATTGGCCCGGGCGAAACAAGCCGGCAGCGGATTCAATCTCGCACCAGGTTACTTTTCGATTCTTCCTGAGCCTGTGCCCGGGGTGGTCCAGGTGGTGAATGCTGACGGCTGGCTGAGCCAGCCCGGCGCCGACACCGAGCCCGACAACGAACTGCGCCTGCGGGTGCGTAATCAGTTCTCAGCGGTCAACCAGTGGCACACCGACGCGGTGTATCGGGCCATGATCGCCGCCTTCCCGGGGGTGCAGCCCGATGGTGTTTACTTTGAGCACAACGCGCCCCGGGGTCCCGGCAGTGCCAACGCCTTCGTGTTGTTCGAAGCAGACTCACCGGCGGATACCTTCCTGGCTGAAATCAACAGCTATATCCGCGACCAGGGCAACCATGGCCACGGGGATGACCTGCTGGTCCTGGAGATGCCCGCCACACTACACGCTGTGCGTGTGACGATCTGGTCCAAGGCTGAGGTCGGTGCTGAGCGCTGGCCCGCGCTGAAATCTGACATTGAATTGTTCATCCGGGCCGCGTTTCGCGAGAGCACGGACAGCGACTATCAGCCGACGCAGACTTATCCCCAGTCGCGTTTTTCGTTCAGCCGCCTGGGTGAGGAACTGCACCAACAATTTCCCGGCATCGATTCGCTGGACTTCGACAACGTCGACATCATTTCCGAGTTGACCATCCCGCGCCTGTCCGGGGTTGAGGTGGTTCTGAATGCTTAAGTTGAGCCTGCCTTTTTGGCTCGACGGACCGGAGTTGGCCAAGCTCAAAGCGGCCGCGCAAGCCTGGTGGGGCAAGGTCGAAAACTGGCTGCACTGGCCTTTGCTGCAAATGGACGCCGAGACCTGCCACCTGAGTGTGCTCGATCTGTTGGCTTGGCAGCGCGACATCCAGCGCTTCCATGGCGAGCCAGAAAAGCTTTACCGCCTGCGGGTGAAATACGCCTTTATCAATGCCGTGGACGCTGGCAGCACCGCGGGCATGGTGCGCATTTTCGAGCGTCTCGGTGTCGGTTATGTCGAGATCCAGGAGCGCCTGGTGGGGCTCGATTGGGACGTGGTCCTGCTGCACCTGTCCGACAAGCAACTGAGCGAAAACCCGGTGCTGCTTCGCATCCTGATGCAGCAATACGGCCGCACCTGCCGGCGCTATGACTTCGTCACCATTACCCCGGTGAAGCTGAATATCGGTGTGGCCGACTTCAACGACGATCAGCAGACCCTGATTGCGACGCTGGATGACAGCGCAAGCCGTCTGGTCGTGATCAACGAGCTCGCAATCCTCACCTTTTTGAACCCAATTTAGGAGCACCCATGGGAGCTAGCATTACTCTTGCCGGCGAGAGTCTGATTGCCCAAAAGCAAGGCGCTGGGGAGAGGCTGGAGATTGCTCGCTTCGTTCTGGCCTTGGTGCCAGGCCTTGATCCGAACGCCCCGGTCGATCGTGCAGCCGGCAAGCCACCGGCGGGGCAAATCGTCTTCACCAAAGCCTACGACCGCAAAGGCTACGTCAGCCCCAACCAGGTGATCTACAGCCTGATGGTCGGCTCAGACGTCGGTGACTGGGACTTCAACTGGATCGGTCTGGAGGCCGCAGGTGGTGAGTTACTGGCGGTCGCGACGGTGCCGGTACAGCAGAAGCGCAAGAACATTCCGCCGTTGCAGATCGGCAACAACGTCACCCGCAACTTCCTGGTGGAGTTCAACGGTGCCCAGGCGCTGACGGGCATCACCGTCGACGCCAGTACCTGGCAGCACGACTTCACTGTGCGCCTCAACGGCATCGATCAGCGCGAGCGCATGAGCAATCGTGACGTGTTTGGCCGTGTGTGTTTCCTGGCCAACAGTCTGCAGATGGAGCGCAGTTTTGGTATCTACCAGCTCAAAGCAGGCATTGCTTACGTGGAAGGGTTACGCGTCGAGCTGACAGAACCTGTTCAGGCTCAACTGCCAGCGTTGCCGGCCAAAGCCTGGCTTGACGTCGCACTGGCCCGGGAAGGGAGCGACGCTGTCGCTACCTGGAACGTCGTCTTTGGATCGGTAAAGACTGACTACATCGACAGTAACGGCATCGCCCATTACCTGGTGGAACTGGCCAGCGTGGCGGTATCAGAGGTCATCACTGATCTGCGCCAAAGCGAGCCGATCACCGGTGCCCTGGTCAAACAATTCGCTCTGCGCAACGGCGACTACGAAAACTTGCGCGCCCGAGCTACCACCAAAGAAGACGTGGACCTGGGCGAGCTGCCCAATGCCAAAAGTGATGATCCGAACTCTGACAGCAGCGGGATCCTGGCGACCACCAAARCGCTCAATGCACTGCGCAAAATCATCTCTGATTCAGAGGTCGGGCGCATTGGCACGTTCGCAATGGCCACGCCGCCGGCCGGATGGTTTCGGGCCAATGGCGCGGCGGTCTCACGCACGGTCTATGCCGCGTTGTTTGCCAAGATCGGCACCACTTACGGCGCGGGCGATGGCGTCAACACCTTCAATCTGCCTGATCCACGCGGCAAGTTTATCCGCCTTCTGGATGACGGTCGGGGCATTGATGCCGGCCGGGTATTGGGCAGCTACCAGACTGATGAAACCCGCAGCCACAACCACGCAGGTAGTTCGGCGGACGCGGGTGGTCACAGCCACTCAGGTAGCGCGGGAGCCGCTGGTGCCCACGGCCACTCGGCATCGTCGGATGTCCAAGGCAATCATGCCCACACCGTCAACAACGCAAGTGCTGCAGGTGGCGTCTACGGCAGCTGGTACTTCTCGGATCTCGGTGGCGGGGCCGATCAACCGACAAACATCACCAACGAAGCGGGTAGCCACTCCCACAACATCACCGTGGCCGCTGTCGGCGACCACGCTCACGCCATCACCGTCGGTGCTGTTGGCGATCACGCTCACGCCATCACCGTGGGCTATTCGGGAGGCGCGGAAACACGGCCCCAAAACATCGCTTTCCTTGCCTGCATCAAGTACTGAGACCTGTCATGGATACCAAAACCGTCTATCAAACCGATCACCTGGGTATCTTCACCGGCCAAACTGTGGCCGATCGTTCGCCGTTGGAGCCGGATGTTTGGCTGATCCCTGGCGGGTGTGTCGAAGTTGCGCCGCCGGCCGTACCGCAACATAAGGCTGCGCTCTGGAATGGCAAGCGCTGGGAATTGGTCGATTGTTACCAGGGGCTGACGGCGTACAACATCGTGACCCGTGCAGCCTTGGTGGTTGAGCGGGCCGGCGCGCTTCCTGCCGGCTACACACTGGAAGTGCCAGGCCCAGGTCAGATCTGGGGCCATGGGCATTGGGTTGATGACATTCCAGCCGTGATCGAGTTGCGCTACGGCGTACAGCTTTTAGCGGTCAATGCGGCCTGCCTGCAGGAGATCACCGGTGGATTCTGGTCGGAGGCCCTGGGCGATCGGCAGTTCTACGATACCGAGCTCGAGGACCAGCTGAACTTGACCGGCATGATTCTGCGCGGTCTAGGCAGCGTATACGCCTGCCGCGATGAGTCCGGAGTCAAAGCGTTCCTGGAACACACCAGCGAGCAACTGCGCCAAGTCGGCGACGAGTTCACCGAGTTCAAGCTGCAGCGTCTACGAAAAGCCAACGATCTCAAGCAAACCTTGGCAGCGGCGCGAGCGGCCTCGGATCTGGATGCCCTTAACGCAGTGTCGTGGGAGTCCGCACCAGTATGAATTGGGCCCCCATCACCCTGCGCTGGCCGGAGCAATCCACTCAGTGGCTCGCCGACCTCGATTCAGCAAAGACTCTGGCCAGCAGTGAACTGATCAGCACAGGGTTACGTTTGGCAGGGCTGGCCGACTTGGCCACCACCTCACCCGGACAGGTCGGTGCTGCTGCAGAAGCCGCCGTTGCCGCAGGTCGCGCCGCGTTGAGCGATGCCCTGGGCGAAGTTCCGACCTGTCTGGTGGTGACGCCATTCCAAAGTGGTGTGGGGCAGGGGCGCGGGTACCAGCGTTATCTCTCTGCGCCTAACTTGCTGCAGCAGCTGGGCGAGAAACTGGAAGACACCGGCGACGACAACCGGCCAGCTGGTTCGCAGTACGCCCTGGTGGTGATGTTCCTGGGCACGCGCTACGACAAATTCGCGGCGACCTTAGCCCGATTCAATGCCGTGCTGCCCATGCCAGACCTGCTGCGCGCTGAACGCCGAGCAGAAAACTTGTTTGCGCTAGACGCCGAAAAGTGGGAACTGCCCACCGCCGGCACACTGCCGCGCTGGGGGGCTCTGCCCTTGGAGCGTTGCACCGTGACTAAGGCAGCCACCCAAGCACTTAACAGTCAGCTGTCGGCATTGGAGAGCTACGCAGACAGCTCGCCGATGGCCGACCTGGTCAAGATGGCCGCTCGCAAAGCTAGTCAGGCACAGGAGCAGGCTCAGAAATTGGCCGACCTAACGTCTCAATTCTTCGGTGGCATCCCTGACGACACCATGCGCGCGCGCTTGATTGGCCCGGGCAATGCCGCCGAGTTGCGCGCTCAGCTGCTGGAGGGTGAAGCACCCGGTCACGAATGGGGGCTGTCTGCCGGAGTGCTCCTGGTCGGATCACTGAATGGGTTGAGCTTTGTTCGGGAACTGGTGGGCCTATGACCCTATTGCTCGATGGCGAACAGGTGCGCGGCAAAAACCTCAAGGTCACCGCCAACCTGCGAATCGAAAGCGACGATCTGTCCGGACAGACCAGCAACACCGATACCGCTCACAAAGGGTTTAAGCCCAAGACACTGGCGGTCACGCTGATGATCCCGTTTGTAGATGACACGTTTTTACGCAACCTGATGCGTCTGGCCGAAGCGACCGGCAGCGGTGGCCAACTCAAAACCTACCGGGTCGTCAACGACACTGCATCTGCGTTTGGCGTGCGTCAGGTGCAGTTCTCGGACGGTGTCAGTGCCCGGGAAGACGATTCGCTTCGGGCTTGGCTGGTGCAGTTCACCCTGTCGGAAAAGCTCTCCAACCCCGAACGGGTCGAAACGCGCCGAGCGGACAAGGGCGTAACACAACAAGGTGCCCCGGGGCAGTCCGTGACTGCACCAGGTACGGGTGATACCGGCGAGGCAGGTCAGGAGCTGTCAGGCTTCGAAGCCACCCTGAAAAAACTGGATAACTACCTTGGCGGTGGCACATGAGCATGAAACTGCACAAAGTGCTGACCATCGGCGGTGTGGTGTACCCCTTGGTCAGCGATGACGTTCGCCTCGAATTGCGAACCCCAGGCCGAGCCACACTGACCATCCAGGCATTGGAACCGGTGAAGGGCTTGGTCACCCTCGATATCGGCTACAACGACAGCCAGCTGCAGCGTCACTTCATCGGCTATGTCGAGCGCTGCACGTCGTCCAACGCAATTGAGCAAGTACTGTTCTGCCGCGAGCTGGCCGCGATCCTGGCCAACCCATTGCCGCTCAATCTGCGCCATGCGGATCTGAGCACGGTGCTGGCCGAGATTAGCCAGAAAACCGGGATTAGTTTTCGCGTTCCGGACAAGGCGTACGCCAAGGTCAAAGCCCCGTTCTTTTACAACCTGGCCGCCGGGTACCAGGCGATGGACAGCTTGCCTCGGGTTTTCGGGATCACCGACTTCATATGGCAGCAGCAGGGCGATGGCGAAGTGTTTGTGGGCAGTTGGACCGACAGCTTCTTCGGTACCCGATCGCCGCTGCAGCTGCCGGTGGAGCTGTTCAACGATTACCAAAACAATCAGAGCGCGATGATAGCGGCCCTTCCCGGGTTGCGACCAGGTGCATCCATCAACCAAGGCGAGCGCATCACTCAGGTGACGCTCACCGGCAACCAAATGGCGATCCGATGGAAGACGCAATCCGCCGCAGCGTAGAGCGGCAATTCCCCGAACTCACCGGTGGTTACCACCTTCCGCGCTTTGCCCGTGTGGTGGGTGTGGCTGATGCCCCGGCTAGCGCCGGCATCTGCGACGACTTCCGCCCGCGCTTTGCGGTGGACCTCGAACTGCTGGGCCCAGACGACGAGCCCGATCCGGATTTGCCGCTGCTGGCTGGCGTGCCGCTGCCCATGCCGATGGGCGGCGATGAGATGGGGTTTTTCGCCTTCCCCGAGGAAGGCACGCGGGTTGTCGTGTGCTTCGCCTACGGTCTGCCGAGCAAGCCGTTTATTCAGACGATCCTGCCCCACGGCTTGAGCCTGCCCAAAGTGCCCAAGGGTGACCAGGTGTGGCAGCACAGCGAAGCCGCGCAGCAACGCGTCGACGCCGACGGGAACTGGCTGCGCCAGACAGATGGCCGGATCCATGACAAGTCGATTGATCGGGAGGTTGAGAGCCTGAGCAATACCGAACGTCACCAGAGCAGCACAGTGGAGGTTGGTGACCATTCCAGCGAATCCGTTGGGGGCATCAAGACGATCGAGGCGGTCGGCGCGCTCAAGTTGCTGTCGGGCGGATCTGCGAGCCTGGCGGCACTGGACGACCTGCACCTAGCCACAGGCCGCGACCTCAATCAGGTGGTGGGCCAGAAACTGAACCTGATGGTGGGAGGCGATCTGCAGGAACACGTTAAAGGCCTGCGTCGCAGCATCGCTCCAACGACTTGGCTCGGTTCGGAGTCGGTGAATGTGCTGCAAGTGCTGTGTGATTTGATCGACCTGGTCACGCAAATGAACACCGAAATATCCGGCCACACGCATGGTTCTAGCCCTGTCCCAACCAATACCGCGAACTTCGCCACCAACGCCGGTACCGGCCTACAGCTTAATGGGCAGCTGAAGCCCATCACCGGAGCGTAATTTGGAACTCAAGAACTTTTTCGCCCAAGACGACGCGGGGAACATCCTCAGCGCGGCGACCTGTTACCTGTATGTGCGAGGCACGGAGAACCTCGTAGAGGTCCTACAGGGAGCTAATGGCTTAGCTCTAAGCAACCCTTTTGTGTCCGATCAACAAGGTCTCGTCCAGTTCGCTGCGCCCAATGGACTTTACGACTTGCGAGTGGTCAAAGGCCCCCGAGATTATCGGCTTCGGATGCAGTGTAATGATGTGACGGAGACAACTGCAGCCGCTGAAAACGCGGCTCGTGCGCTTCGGCAGGATATAGACGATCCTACCGACCCTACCAAGGGTGCCGCAATTCTAGGGCGTGCTTTCGCTGTTGTTGCTTCCGTCAAAGCCTTGCTGGCAGCGGTTAAGCGTACTGATCAACTGGTTGAAGTCGTCGCCTACCATGATGGCTGGGCTGTGGAAGTGCCCTATGTAGGCCCGCGAGGCGGCGGAATGTTCCGTTGGGTGCCAGCGCTTTCTGCGACCCTGCACAATGGCGGGAGCATTATCGACCCCACCCGACCATTTCCTGCTACCTGGACAACGATGGCGCAGCGCACCGCTTGGTTCGTTCCGGCACCGTCCGGTACGGGCGTCTGGTGCCGCGTGTCGAAGGGCCGTAGCGATGTCACCGAGTTTGGCGCGCGAGGGTACGGCGACAGTGATGCGCTGTCGTTTCAAAAGTGTCTGCTGGCGGTTCATGWTGCTGGCGGAGGCCAGGTGTTCATCCCCAATCCACCGGTCAAATGGATGTTGGATTCACCGGTGTACCTGCTCGATAGAACAGAGCTTTTTGGCAGCGGCGCCGGCTGCAAGATTGAATTCCTGAATCCAACCGGCTCCCATGGTCGCGGTGGATTTGTCATGGGCTCCAGTTTGGAGGCGAACCGCGCAATGGCGCTGGCGGCCTATACGGCGGGCACTTTCCCGGGTGCCTCTACTGTAGACAGTACCTATGTAAACCTGGCCTACCGGACGTATCTGCGGGACCATCCCGAAAAAGTTGAGTCGCGTGACAGCAGCATTCACGACATCTACATCACGGCTAGCTGGACCCTTCCTACTGGGTGGGGCGGCTACGGGGTCAACTTCGTCAACGCCTGGAACTGCCACGCCCATAACATTTGGGGCGAAGGCTGGACGCAGATTATTGGAATGGGTTCAGACGTATCACCGGAAACACCGAGCAACCATCTGTGTGAAGCGTGGAATATTTACTGCATGAAGCCCGACCCGCTTCGCTGCTATTACTCGATCGGCTTTATCTCCAATAGTACCGACTGCCACCTGTACCGAGGTCGCCAGGACAGTCCATGCACTGAATTGGGAGTTGGCGCGAAAGAAGGCAACATGGCGGCAATGAACGGCTGCGAGGACTGCTCGATCACCGACATGAAGACCCCCGATCTTGGGAAGATGTCTTATGCGTCCTCTACAGGCGTGTACATGGCCGACTGTCAAGGGTGTTTCATCGATGATATTGATATCGGGAATGCCCGGCGAGCGGTGCAAAACTTCTTTTTCCGGCCAGAGGCGATCACGGCGACCAAGCCAAATATCATCGGGCGAAACATTATTGGTCGCAACTGCGATGTGGTTATTTCCATTGGCGCGAAGTACACACACGTACTTGGATTCAAAAACATCAATTCGACATACGACATTGAGTTCTACAACTCCAACGTCAGCGGCTGCGAGATACAGCAGAAGCCGGAAAAGATCAGCTACGGCGCTGGATGGACCGACTACCAATACTTGGACAACAACAACGTCAAGGGCTGGATGCCGACCGATATTTACTTGCGGCCCGCCGACATGCTGGTCAACGACAAGGCCGATACCCAGTCGTGGAATGTCAATAAGAGTGTCTCGGCCAAGGCCGGTGTTGCACTTAGCTTCCTGTGGACGGTGCCGTCAGACGTCACGGCGATTCGCGGTTTTACCCTGTACACGACTTATGCCGGTGACTCGCTCGCTGCCGGAATGAACATCACTGCATCTATTCGGCGCATGGCGGGCTACAACGGCAACAGCGGCGAAGCGGCGGTAATCCACCAGACCATTAACTCCCCAAGCGCGTGGTCGGCTACCACTGACAGGCCTTTGACCAGTTCAACGAGCCTTGTGGTCAACGCTGACGTGGCCGCTGGCCTACCGAACAGCCTGGATTACCTGATTCAGCTCACTGCACCGACGCCGGGCAGCGCCATTAAAGAGACGCGTATGCGCGTCTACAAGTGACCCGCTTACACAGCCCCTGAACACAGGGGATGCCCGCCACCTGAGCGGGCTTTTTTTCGCCCGTTAGAACTGGTGGATCAGCCGGGCACATGGGCCAATGAAGCGGATCTGGCCGCATGATGCCAATTGCGGAAAAATCTTCCGGGCAAGAAAAAACCGGCGGGAAAAGCACTTATCCCCCTCCCGCCGACGGGCTTTGTGTCCTTTTTTTGTGCAAATCCCGATGTAGTGCAAACGAACCTGAAGCCCAGGCTGGCTGCGGGGCTCAGCAGGGCATCGGCCATTTCACAAAGTGCAAAGTTTTGAAAGGAAATGCAGCGCGGTTGCACAGCGACAGGCGAGGATGCCACGGAAGGGGGGGGCCGGAACCCCGCATTCATTGGGCGAAAACTTTTAAAACGTGGGTTTCTGTGTGTTTTCAAAAATTGAAGGG
>NZ_JBFULH010000018.1:0-31232 GCF_056400445.1 Pseudomonas sp. P5_B2
CCGCTACATCAGCGGCGACAACATCCACACCGGCACCGGCGCCAACGCCGTCACCGACGGAACGGAATGGGGCCGCGAATCGGAAGTGGCCTACACCCTGCAAAGCGGGCCGTTGAAGAGCCTCAACGTCAAATGGCGCAACGCGAGCATCCGCAAGAGCTTCAGCAACAACGAATTCGATGAAAACCGGATCATCATCAACTATCCGATTTCGTTGCTGTAACCCGACCTCTGTAGGAGYGAGCCTGCTCGCGAAAGCGACGGATCAGCCAGCAAAATTACTGACTGGAAGACCGCTATCGCGAGCAGGCTCACTCCCACAAGGATTGCATTCCAGTCTGGAGGATTGGTGTTACCGCAACAGGGAATGACCCTCCGTCCATTTCGACCAAAGTCGCGTTGACAAGACCCGGATTGCCTTACAATATTTCAAGATGTCGTACGACAACTTACAACGAATTTATAACAACAACTGCTTGTCCAGGATTCCCATGACTACTACAACCACCCGCCTCCCTTTTAATCGCCTGCTGCTGACCGGTGCCGCCGGTGGCCTGGGTAAAGTCCTGCGCGAAAGCCTGCGCCCTTACGCCAACGTCATTCGCCTGTCGGACATCGCCGCCATGGCCCCGGCTATCGATGATCGCGAAGAAGTCGTGCCGTGCGATCTGGCAGACAAGCAAGCCGTGCATGAATTGGTCGAAGGCGTGGACGCGATCCTGCACTTCGGCGGTGTGTCGGTTGAGCGCTCGTTCGAAGAGATTCTCGGTGCCAACATCTGCGGCGTATTCCACGTCTATGAAGCCGCACGCCGCCACGGTGTGAAGCGGGTGATCTTCGCCAGCTCCAACCACGTCATCGGTTTCTACAAGCAAGACCAAGTCATCGACGCCCACTCTCCTCACCAGCCAGACAGCTATTACGGTTTGTCCAAGTCCTACGGCGAAGACATGGCCACGTTCTACTTCAATCGCTATGGCATCGAAACCGTCAGCGTGCGCATCGGCTCCTCGTTCCCGGAACCGCAAAACCGCCGGATGATGAGCACCTGGTTGAGCTTTGGCGACCTGACCCAACTGCTCGAACGCGCGTTGTACACCCCGAACGTCGGCCACACCGTGGTGTACGGCATGTCCGACAACAAGGACATCTGGTGGGACAACCGTTACGCCACTGCCTTGGGTTACGCACCGCAGGACACTTCTGAAGTGTTCCGTGAAAAAGTCGAAGCCCAACCGATGCCTGCCGCCGATGATCCCGCACGGGTCTACCAGGGCGGCGCCTTTTGCGCGGCCGGTCCGTTTGGCGATTGAAGCACGGCTTCCCGCTTGATCCCCACAACAAAAACCAAGGGAATGAGTTGCCATGTCAGCTGAATTGATTGTCGATGCCCGTAATGCTGTCGGTGAATGTCCGGTGTGGGTCCCCGAGGAAAACGCCCTGTACTGGGTGGATATTCCCGCCGGGGGCCTGCAACGCTGGAGCGCCGCAACCGGTCATGTCCATGCCTGGAAAACTCCGCAAATGCTGGCATGTATCGCCMGTCAGGCGGACGGCAGTTGGGTGGCCGGGATGGAAAGCGGTTTTTTCCATTTGCATCCGCACAACGACGGYAGCCTCGACAGTCAATTGCTGGCGAACGTCGATCACGCCCGAGCCGACATGCGCCTTAACGATGGCCGTTGTGACCGTCAGGGGCGTTTCTGGGCGAGCAGCATGGTGTTGAACATGGGTGCCAACGTCACCGACGGCGCCCTTTACCGCTACAGCGCCGGTCAACACGGGCCAGTCGAAGCACAACTGGGTGGGTTTATCGTCCCGAACGGCCTGGGTTTCAGCCCGGATGGCCGCACGATGTACCTGTCCGACTCTCATCCTCTGGTCCAGCAGATCTGGGCCTTTGACTACGACGTCGACAGCGGCACGCCGTCGAATCGGCGACTGTTCGTCGACATGAATCAGTTCTGCGGTCGCCCTGACGGTGCCGCTGTGGATGCCGACGGTTGCTACTGGATCTGCGCAAATGATGCCGGGCTGATCCACCGCTTCACCCCCGACGGTCGGCTGGACCGTTCCCTCACCGTACCGGTGAAAAAACCCACCATGTGCGCCTTCGGCGGCAGTCGACTGGACACGCTGTTCGTGACCTCAATCCGCCCCGGTGACGACCATGACGAGCAATCCCTGGCCGGTGGCGTGTTCGCGCTCAACCCCGGCGTCAAAGGGTTACCGGAGCCTCTTTTCCACGTCTGACCGCAACCGCTTGTGCTGCATCGCTGCGCCTTGAAAAAAAACAACAATAAAACTGGAGACACCCCATGGACTTCAAACGCACCTTGCTCGCCGCTGCACTCCCGCTCGCCTTCTCCCTCAGCAGCGCCGCTCACGCGCTGGAAATCAAATTCGCCGACATCCACCCTGCGGGTTACCCGACAGTCGTGGCCGAGGAGCAGTTGGGCAAAACCCTGGTGGCCGAAAGCGACGGCAAACTGACCTTCAAGATGTTCGCCGGCGGTGTGCTGGGCTCGGAAAAGGAAGTGATCGAACAGGCACAGGTCGGCGCCATTCAGATGGCCCGGGTCAGCCTGGGGATCGTCGGTCCGGTGGTACCTGACGTGAACGTGTTCAACATGCCGTTTGTGTTCCGTGACCAGGCACACATGCGCAAAGTCATCGACGGTGACGTCGGCGACGCGATCCTCGACAAAATCACCAACTCCGAATTCAACCTGGTCGCCCTGGCCTGGATGGATGGTGGTACGCGTAACATCTACAGCAAAAAACCGGTGCGCAGCCTCGCCGATCTCAAAGGCATGAAAATCCGCGTGCAAGGCAACCCGATGTTCATCGAGACCATCAATGCCATGGGCGGTAACGGCATCGCGATGGACACCGGCGAAATCTTCAGTGCCTTGCAGACTGGCGTGATTGACGGCGCGGAAAACAACCCGCCGACCCTGCTGGAACACAACCACTTCCAGAACGCCAAGTTCTACAGCCTGACCGGGCACCTGATCCTGCCGGAGCCCATCGTGATGTCGAAAATCACCTGGAACAAGCTCACCCCCGAGCAGCAGGTACTGGTGAAGAAAACTGCCAAAGCCGCCCAAGCACAAGAGCGCACCCTGTGGGACGCCAAATCGGCCAGCAGTGAAGAAAAACTCAAGGCCGCTGGCGTAGAGTTCATCACCGTCGACAGAAAACCTTTCTATGAGGCAACTGCCTCGATCCGCGAAAAATACGGCGCCCCTTATGCCGACCTGATCAAGCGTATCGAAGCCGTTCAGTAATCCTCCCTGCATTCAAGAAAGGCTCGGCGCCACTGACTGACATTGATGTCGGTCGGTGCGCGCCCGGTTACGGTAAAACTCGATGAAAAATCTGCTGTTGCGCATCAACGACAGGATTTACATGACCTGCATCTGGGTCGCAGGGCTGTCGGTGCTGGCCATTTCCCTGATGATTCCCTGGGGCGTATTTGCCCGTTACGTCCTTGGCACCGGCTCCAGTTGGCCGGAGCCCACTGCGATTCTGTTGATGATGGTCTTCACCTTCATCGGTGCCGCGGCCAGTTATCGCGCCGGCGCGCACATGGCGGTGGCGATGATCACCGATCGCATGTCGCCCGAAATGAGCAAATACATGAGCGTGTTTTCCCAGCTGTTGATGGCCACCATTTGCCTGTTCATGGCCATCTGGGGCACCAAGCTTTGCCTGTCGACCTGGAACCAGTTCATGAGCGCCATTCCGACCCTGCGCGTAGGCATCACCTACATGCCGATCCCGATTGGCGGCGTGCTGACCTTGATCTTTGTGCTGGAAAAACTCTTGCTCGGCGACCAGAGCAACCGTCGGGTCGTGCGTTTCGACCTGGTTGAAGAAAATGAAGGTGCCGAATAAATGGACGCTCTGATACTGCTGGGCAGCTTCATCGCATTGATTCTGATCGGCATGCCGGTCGCCTACGCCTTGGGGCTTGCCGCCCTGATCGGCGCCTGGTGGATCGATATCCCGTTCCAGGCACTGATGATTCAGGTCGCCGGGGGCGTGAACAAATTCTCCTTGCTGGCCATTCCATTCTTCGTCCTGGCCGGCGCGATCATGGCCGAAGGTGGCATGTCCCGCCGACTCGTGGCGTTCGCCGGGGTGTTGGTCGGATTCGTCCGTGGCGGCCTGTCACTGGTCAACATCATGGCCTCGACCTTCTTCGGCGCGATCTCCGGCTCTTCGGTGGCGGACACCGCCTCGGTCGGTTCGGTACTGATTCCGGAAATGGTGCGTGAAGGCTATCCACGGGAGTTCGCCACGGCGGTTACCGTTAGCGGCTCGGTGCAGGCCCTGCTGACCCCGCCGAGCCACAACTCGGTGCTCTACTCCCTGGCCGCTGGCGGTACGGTGTCGATTGCCTCGCTGTTCATGGCGGGCGTGGTGCCGGGTTTGCTGATGAGCGCGTGCCTGATGGTGCTGTGCCTGATTTTCGCCAGGAAACGTGACTACCCCAAGGGTAAAGTCATTCCGATGCGCGAAGCGTTGAAGATCTGCGGCGAAGCCATGTGGGGCCTGATGGCGATGGTCATCATCCTCGGCGGTATTCTGTCGGGTATTTTCACCGCGACTGAATCGGCGGCGATAGCCGTGCTGTGGTCGTTCTTCGTCACCATGTTCATCTACCGCGACTACAAGTGGCGCGAACTGCCGAAATTGATGCACCGCACGGTGCGCACGATTTCGATCGTGATGATTCTGATCGGTTTTGCCGCCAGCTTCGGCTACATCATGACGCTGATGCAGATCCCGTCGAAGATCACCACGATGTTCCTGACCCTGTCGGACAACCGTTACGTGATCCTGATGTGCATCAACGTCATGCTGCTGTTGCTCGGCACCGTGATGGACATGGCGCCGCTGATTCTGATCCTGACACCGATCCTGATGCCGGTAATTCTGGGCATTGGCGTGGACCCGGTGCAGTTCGGCATGATCATGCTGGTGAACCTGGGGATTGGATTGATCACACCGCCAGTGGGGGCGGTACTTTTTGTGGGGTCGGCAGTGGGCAAGGTCAGTATCGAAAAAACCGTGAAAGCGTTGCTGCCATTCTACGGCGTACTGTTCCTGGTGCTGATGGCCGTGACCTACATTCCCGCGCTGTCGCTGTGGTTGCCGCATTTGGTCCTGTAACGCTTTTGTGTAGGAGCACGGCTTGCCGGCAATGGCGTATTTGATATCGCTTCGCCGGCAAGCCGCGCTCCTACAGAAGGCATTCCATGCATTTCCTGCTGTCGATGGTGAACATGAAACCAACACTGATCGAACTTGAAGACGAACTGACCCACCTCACCCTTGCCCCCGAGATCGGCGGCAGTATTGTCAACTGGACCGTTCTCAGCACCGGTCAGCCGTTGCTACGCCACAATGATTCCCAGGCACTGAACACCRGTCTGCCGGGCAAGCTCGGTTGCTATCCCCTGGCCCCGTGGTCCAACCGCATTGCCGAAGGTGGCTTCGATTGCCCCGATGGCTGGCTGGCCCTGACGCCCAACAGCCTGACCGATCCGCTGCCCATCCACGGTAGCGCCTGGCAACAACCGTGGCAGGTGGTGTCGCAATCCGCCAACGAAGTGGTCCTGCAACTCGACAGCAGCACCCCCTTCGCTTATCGCGCCCGGCAACGCTTCCAGTTGAACAAGGGTCGATTGAGCATCGAACTGCAAGTCACTCACCTGGCCGAGCGCGCCGCATGGCACGGGCTTGGTTTGCACCCCTACTTTCCGCGCACCGCGAATACGCAGCTACAGGCCAAGGCCGAGCAAGTCTGGTTGTGCAATAGCTCAAAATTGCCGACTGAGTTGATTGAACTGCCGGCGGACTGGGACTTTCGCCAATTGGGCGCCCTACCCGCCTCACTGGTCGATAACGGCTTCTGCCACTGGGACGGCCATTGCCTGATCCAGCAACCCGACCTCGGTTATGCGCTGGAATGCCAAGCCACCGGCAGCGATTACTACCTGCTCTACTGCCCGGTCGGCCTGGAGTTTTTCTGCATCGAACCGGTCAGCCACCCGGTCAACGCGCATCACTTGCCCGGTCGGCCGGGGTTGCGGTTGCTGGAACAAGGTCAGTCGGCTGAACTCGGGTTCAGCCTGCAGTATCGCGAACTCTGATAACGCCACTACCCGAGCATCTGACTCAGCACTGCGCGTAACTTGCCGGGCTTGACCGGCTTGTTCAGCAGCGGTGCGCCGAGTCTCTGCAATGAGCGTCGACATTGATCAGTGCGGTCCGCGGTGATGATCACCGCGGGAATGACCTGGCTGAAATGCTCACGCAAATGCCTGACCACATCGCAGCCCACCACACCGTGATCGAGGTGATAGTCCGCCAGAATCAATTCCGGGGCTTGCCCACGCAGGGCTGCCAGCGCGCAGTGTTCATCCGTGGCCGTGATCACCTCGCATCCCCACTGCTCAAGCAGCGCGCTCATGCTCTCGAGAATGCTCACCTCGTTGTCCAGCACCAGCAAACGTCGGCCCGGCAAGGGATTGCCGGTGCTCAACTGAGGCGCGGCCTGACTGATAGGCAGCGGCACCTCATGGGAAATCGGTACGTCGATGCTGAACATCGAGCCCCGTCCCGGCAAGGATTGAACCCGAACCTGATACCCCAGAATCTTCGCGATGCGCTCAACGATGGCCAGTCCCAGGCCCACGCCTTTGCGGTCGGCGGCGCGTCCGACGTCGAGTTGATTGAATTCAAGGAAAATCGAATCCAGGCGGTCTGCAGCGATGCCGCGCCCGGTGTCCCAGACTTCCAGGCGCAGCACCTCGCCACGCCGTCTTGCCGCCAGCAGGATGCTGCCCTCGTCCGTGTAGCGACAGGCGTTGCTGAGGAAGTTACGCAGGATCCGCGTCATCAGGCGCAAGTCAGTGCTGATGGCGTAATCGCCCACATGCACACGCAGGTTCAACCCGGCTGCTTCGGCGACTGACTGGAACTCCGACACCAGCGGCCCGAGCAATTCGTCGAGGCGATAGAGGGCCACGTCTGGCTTGACCGCCGCCTGATCGAGCCGGGAAATATCCAGCAAGTCAGTGAGCAGGTCTTCCGCCCCTTCCAGCGCCTGGTGAGTGCGTTCTACCAGAACCTGCTCAACGTCAGGCAGTTTGCGTTCACGCAGCGTCGAGATCAGCAAGCGCGCAGCGTTAAGCGGTTGCAGCAGGTCGTGACTAGCGGCTGCGAGGTACTTGTCCTTGCTGCGATTGGCGGCCTCGGCGGCGTCACGAGCATCGCGCAAGGCTTCGGCAATCTGCTTACGCTGGGTGATCTGCTGTTGCAGGTTGCGGTTGGCTTCCAGCAGTTCATCGGTACGCGCGGTGACCCGCTGCTCCAGTTCATCATTGAGCTGTTGCAGTCGTTGCTGGGCCAGCTTGCGTTCGGTGATGTCAGCGACAAACCCCTCCACCAGGCCTTCCTGATCGGGCTTGAGCAAGAGGTTCATCAGCACATCGAGGCTGCTGCCGTCCTTGCGCCGCAACTGGGTTTCATAACCGTGCAGGCTGCGCTGATGCTTGAGGATTTCGCCGATGTTTTCCAGCTCGGCAGCCCCGCCGACAAACAGGTTACTCGCCAGATCGGCCAGCGAAAACAGCACCTCCTGCGGGTCCTGATAACCGAGCATGTGCGCTAACGCCGGGTTGGCGGCCCGCATACCCTCTTGCAGGCTGGCCTGGAAAATCCCCTGCACCGCGTTTTCGAACAGCCATTTGTAGCGATTGCGCTCGGCTTCCAGATCGTCGAGCCGCGCGGCCAGTTCCGGGTAGTGACTCTTGCGCGCCGAATGGCTGCCTAACCCGAGCAGCCCCGCCAGTGCCCGTTGCTGATCGTCAGAGGGCTTCGCCATAGACGACCTCGACGTCACGCTGACTGGATTCGCGCGGATTGGTCAGGATGCACGGGTCGTGCATGGCATGTTGCGACAGGAACGGAATGTCTGCCGTACTGACCCCATGCAAACCGAGGGTCTCATGGAAGCCGATCGCGTGTTTGAGGGCGATCAGATGCTCGACCAGCCGCCCGCAAATCTGCCGGTGGTTCAGGCCACGGCAATCGATGCCAAAGGTCTCGGCGATCACTTTGAAGCGATCCGGTGCCGAGCTGTAATTGAACGCCACCACGTGTTCCACCAGCACCGCGTTGCATAAACCATGGGGCAGATCGAGAAACCCGCCCAGACTGTGGGACATGGCGTGCACCGCGCCGAGGATCGCGTTGGAAAAGGCGAGACCGGCCTGCATGCTGCCGAGCATGATCTTCTCGCGCAGGGCGATGTCCGTCGGGTTGGCGATCATTTGCACCAGGTTGCCGTTGATCAACCGCATCGCTTCCAGTGCGTGGGGATCAGTCAATGGCCCATGACCCGTGGAGACGAACGCCTCGATGGCATGCACCAACGCGTCGATGCCGGTACAGGCCGACAGGAACGGGTCCATGCTCAGGGTCGTTTCCGGATCGATCAATGACACGTCCGGCACCACCGCTTTGCTGACGATGGAGAACTTCATGCGCTCTTGCTGATTGGAAATGATCACGAATTGCGACACATCGGCCGAGGTGCCGGCCGTGGTTGGAATCAGGATCAATGGCGGGCTGGGCACGCGGATGGTGTCCACGCCTTCGAATTCGAGAATGCTGCGTCCGTGAGCCACGACAATGCCGATGCCTTTGCCACAATCCATCGGGCTGCCACCACCGACGGCGACGATCACATCGCAATGGTTTTCCCGGTACAGCTCGGCGCCGAGCATGACTTCTTCGACCCGCGGGTTAGGCGAGACATCGCTATACAGAAAGTAATCGATACCCAAGGCTTGCAGGCTGGCCTCGACATCGGCGACCCAACCGGCCGCAATCACCCCGGGGTCACTGACCACCAGGACTTTGCGGGCGCCGAAGGTCTTGGCGTAATTGCCGACGTTGTGCCGGCAGCCGGCACCAAAGATGATTTCAGGCGAAACGAATTTACGCAGCTGGCTGAGACTCTGGCTCATTGGAAAGCCTGTTTTTATTGTTTTGGAAGGTAGGAACCACACTAAACCATCCAACAGTGAATGCAATCAGACCAAAGAACACTCTGAATACACCGCAGATCCCTGTGGGAGCGACCTGTGGCAGCTAACCGCGGTAGATCAGCTGTGAAGCCTTTTCGTTGCGCAACGTCAGGTGTTCCATGCCCTGCCCCGGCGCTTCAGCTTCTTCGCGGGCCTTGAGGATCACGCCGTGGTGCGGCGACTTGCTGCACACCGGGTCGGCATTGGCGGCGTCGCCGGTGAGCATGAACGCCTGGCAACGACAGCCACCCAGGTCCTTGTGCTTTTCATCGCACGAGCGGCACGGTTCCTTCATCCAGTCATCACCGCGAAAACGGTTGAAGCCAAACGAGTCCGTCCAGATGTGCTCGATGCTGTGCTCGCGCACGTTGGGAAACTGCACCGGCAACTGTCGGGCGCTGTGGCAAGGCAACGCGGTACCGTCCGGGGTGATGTCGAGAAACAGATTGGCCCAGCCGTTCATGCAGGTTTTGGGGCGTTCTTCGTAGTAGTCCGGGGTGACAAAGATCAGTTTGCACGGATGGCCCTGAGCCTCAAGCCGCTGGCGATATTGGTTGGTGATGCGCTCGGCGCGTTGCAGTTGCTCGCGGGTCGGCAGCAGGCCGACGCGATTGAGTTCGGCCCAGCCGTAGAACTGACACGTGGCCAATTCGACAAAATCCGCTTCCAGTTCCAGGCACAGGTCGATGATCTGCGCGATCTGGTCGATGTTGTGCCGATGGGTCACGAAGTTCAGCACCATGGGGTAACCCTGGGCTTTTACTGCGCGGGCCATGGCCAGTTTTTGGGCGAAGGCCTTGCGGGAACCGGCGAGCATGTTGTTGACCGCTTCGTCGGCGGCCTGAAAGCTGATCTGGATATGGTCCAGCCCGGCCACCTTGAAATCGCGGACTTTCTGCTCGGTCAGGCCGATGCCCGAGGTGATCAGGTTGGTGTAGTAACCCATGTCGCGCGCGGCTTTGATCAATTCGGCCAGGTCTTGCCGCACCAGCGGTTCGCCGCCGGAAAAACCCAACTGCGCTGCGCCCATCTCGCGGGCCTCGCGAAACACCCGTATCCATTCCTCAGTGCTCAGCTCCTCGCCGTGCCGGGCAAAATCCAGCGGGTTGGAGCAATACGGGCATTGCAACGGGCACCGGTAGGTCAGCTCTGCCAACAGCCACAGCGGTGGGCCTATAGAGACATCATTCAATCCAGAATTGAGCATGGGCCACCTCCAGAAATGCCAGCACATCCTCGTCGATTCCCGGTACACCGGGAAAATCCGCGGCCAATTGATCAATGATCGCCGCGACGCTGCGCTGACCGTTCACCAGACCGAGGATCTGCCCGGCGCTGCCGTTGAGTTTGATCATGCCTTCGGGGTACAGCAGCACGTGACAGTCCTGGCGGGGCTCCCATTGCAACCGAAAACCCTGGCGCAACGACGGTGATAGCTCGCGATGGATCAGGCTCACAGGGCAATCCCCCGGTGCCAGACTTTGTCGGTGGTGACGGTGTGATACGGCGGACGTTCCAGCTCGTAGGCCATGCTCATGGCGTCAAGCATGCTCCACAGCACGTCGAGTTTGAATTGCAGGATCTCCAGCATGCGCTGCTGCGCCTGGTACGTGACGTAATGCGCCAACGTGATGCGCAAGCCGTGTTCCACGTCGCGCCGGGCTTGGCTCAAACGGTTGCGAAAATAATCGTAGCCGGCCACGTCGATCCATGGGTAATGGGTGGGCCAGGCGTCGAGTCGGGACTGGTGGATCTGCGGGGCGAACAGTTCGGTCAGCGAACTGCTCGCCGCTTCCTGCCAGCAGGCGCGACGGGCGAAATTGACGTAGGCATCCACGGCGAAGCGCACGCCGGGCAGCACCAATTCCTGGGACAGAATCTGCTCGCGATCCAGCCCCACCGCTTCGCCCAGACGCAGCCAGGCTTCGATGCCGCCCTCACTGCCGGGCACACCGTCGTGGTCGAGAATCCGCTGCAGCCACTCACGACGCACGTCGCGGTCCGGGCAGTTGGCGAGGATGGCGGCATCCTTGAGCGGAATGTTCACTTGGTAATAGAAGCGATTGGCGACCCAGCCCTGAATTTGCTCGCGGCTCGCAAGGCCCGCGTACATGGCTTGGTGGAAGGGGTGATGGATGTGGTAGTAGGCGCCTTTGGCGCGCAGGGCGGCTTCGAATTCGGTGGGGGTCATTGCGGTGCTGGTCATTGCGGTTCTCCGATGGATTTGCGGTGTCGGATCTGGCCTCATCGCGGGCAAGCCACGCTCCCACAGTTGATCGCGTGAGCCTGTGGGAGCGTGGCTTGCCCGCGATGGGGCCATCCGCTACAGCTCAATACTCATGCCGTCAAACGCCACTTCGATTCCGCGTCGCTCCAGCAAGGCACGTTCGGCCGAGTCTTCGTCGAGGATCGGATTGGTGTTGTTGATGTGGATCAGCACCTTGCGCTGGCGGGTAAAGCCTTCCAGCACCTCAAGCATGCCGCCGGGCCCGCTTTGCGACAGATGCCCCATTTCACTGCCCAGACTCTGGCCGACTCCGCAGACGCGCATTTCGTCGTCACGCCACAAGGTGCCATCCAGCAGCAGACAATCGGCACGCTGCATCCAGCTCAGTACTTCATCATCGACTTGCCCCAGCCCCGGCGCGTAAAACAGTGATGCGCCGCTGCGCCGGTCTTCAACGAACAAGCCAATGGTGTCGCCCGGTTGCGGATTGCCGCGATTGGGCGAGTACGGCGGTGCGTTGCTCACCAAGGGAATGGCACGCCATCGCAAGTGCTGGCAGGCAGGAATGCTGAACGGCTGGCGATCCAGCCCGATCGGTTGCCACTGCAATCCGCCGTTCCAGTGGCGCAGCATGTTGAAAAGCGGGAAGCCGCTGCTCAGGTCCTGGTGAACCCGTTCGGTGCACCAGACGGCATGCGGGCATCCTTCACGCAGGCTTAGCAGGCCGGTGCAGTGATCGATCTGGCTGTCCAGCAGCACGACACCAGCAATGGCGCTGTCACGCAACTGGCGAGCCGGTTGCAACAGCGGAAAACTTGCGAGCTGCGCACGGATGTCCGGTGATGCATTGCACAGCACCCAATCCACACCGTTGTCGCTCAGGGCAATCGAGGACTGCGTGCGCGGTTGCGCCCGCAGGCTGGCATTGCGCATCCCGGCGCACTGGTAGCAGTTGCAATTCCACTGCGGGAAACCGCCACCAGCGGCGGAGCCGAGAACGCGGATGTGCATGGATAAGGCTCCAAAGGCAGGCCCGGCCAACACAACAGCTGGCCGGGTGAGCAATCAACGGTTGGCGAAATACATCGTCACTTCGAAGCCAATGCGCAGATCGGTAAACGCGGGTTTAGTCCACATGGGTCAATCCTCTTCTTGTGCCGGGCGATTCCGGTAAAGCCATTAATGCACGGGGCGTCGGGCGCCCGAATGCTACTTTCGAAGGAGATGGCGGGGTGCGTTGGTAGGGGGTGTACGGGACTTTCAAATACACCGAAGTACCAATGTGGGAGCGGGCTTGCTCGCGAAGACGGCGTCACATTCAACACATTCGTTGACTGACAGATCGCTTTCGCGAGCAAGCCCGCTCCTACAGGGGATATGCAGTGCTTTAAGGGTTAGAAGAACCCCARCGGATTGATGTCRTAGCTSACCAGCAGGTTTTTGGTCTGCTGRTAGTGATCAAGCATCATCTTGTGGTTTTCCCGACCGACGCCGGACTTCTTGTAGCCACCGAACGCTGCGTGTGCCGGGTACAGGTGGTAGCAGTTGGTCCAGACGCGTCCGGCCTTGATCGCCCGGCCCATGCGGTAGGCGCGGTTGATGTCGCGGGTCCAGAGGCCGGCACCGAGGCCGAACTCGCTGTCGTTGGCAATCGCCAGCGCTTCAGCTTCGTCCTTGAAGGTGGTGACACCCACCACCGGGCCGAAGATTTCTTCCTGGAACACGCGCATTTTGTTGTGGCCCTTGAGCAGCGTCGGCTGGATGTAATAGCCGCTGGACAGGTCACCTTCAAGACGCTCGGCGGCGCCACCGGTGAGCAGTTCAGCCCCCTCCTCCTGAGCGATTTTCAGGTACGAGAGGATCTTGTCGTATTGCTGTTCGGACGCCTGGGCGCCGACCATGGTTTCGGTGTCCAGCGGGTTGCCGCGCTTGATCTTGACGATCTTCTTCATCACCTCGGCCATGAACGGTTCGTAGATCGACTCTTGCACCAGCGCCCGCGATGGGCAGGTGCACACTTCGCCCTGGTTGAAGAATGCGA
Organism: Pseudomonas sp. P5_B2; assembly: GCF_056400445.1. Lineage (NCBI taxonomy): Bacteria > Pseudomonadati > Pseudomonadota > Gammaproteobacteria > Pseudomonadales > Pseudomonadaceae > Pseudomonas > Pseudomonas sp. P5_B2. The sequence continues at coordinate 13,376 of NZ_JBFULH010000018.1, forward strand.
GCACCAGGCCTTCGGCGGCTTTCTCGATGAACTGCGGCTCGGCGTTCATGATGTCTTCGAAGAAGATGTTCGGCGACTTGCCGCCCAGCTCGACCGTGCTTGGAATGATGTTCTCGGCGGCGCAATGCATGATGTGCGCGCCCACCGGGGTTGAACCGGTGAAGGCGATCTTGGCGATGCGCTTGCTGGTAGCCAACGCTTCGCCGGCTTCACGACCGAAGCCTTGAACGATGTTCAACACGCCTGCGGGCAGCAGATCAGCAATCAGCTCGGCGAAAACCATGATCGACAGCGGTGTCTGCTCGGCAGGTTTGAGCACGATGCAGTTGCCGGCGGCCAGGGCGGGGGCGAGTTTCCAGGCGGCCATCAGCAGCGGGAAGTTCCACGGAATGATTTGCCCGACCACACCCAGAGGCTCATGAAAATGATAGGCAGTGGTCAGTTCGTTGATCTCGGCAGCGCCGCCTTCCTGGGCGCGAATACAGCCGGCGAAGTAACGGAAATGGTCGGCGGCCAACGGCACGTCGGCGTTCAGGGTTTCGCGCACGGCCTTGCCGTTGTCCCAGGTTTCGGTGACGGCGAGGATTTCCAGGTTTTGCTCGATGCGATCGGCGATTTTCAGCAGCACCAGCGAGCGGTCCTGGGCCGAGGTCTTGCCCCAGGCATCCGCAGCGGCGTGGGCCGCGTCGAGGGCTTTTTCGATGTCGGCGGCGCTGGAGCGTGGGAATTCGGCAATCACTTCACCGTTAACCGGCGAGGTGTTGGTGAAGTATTCGCCATTGACCGGCGCGACAAACTCTCCGCCGATGAAGTTGCCATAGCGCGGTTTGAAGGAAACAACGGCGCCTGGGGTTCCGGGTTGTGCGTAGATCATGGTGGGCCTCTGTCTGGGTCGATGCCTGTCGTGGCGACAGGCGATGAATCGATACTAGAGAGCCCTGCATGCCGGACGAATGCGCCGATGGCAGGAGGGCTCTCGTTATTTGGTCGTAGATTTACCGATACGTGTTGGGTGAACCTTGTGGCGAGGGGGCTTGCCCCCGTTGGGTCGCGAAGCGGCCCCTTACATTCTTGGCGCCCACCGCGGCGTCAGCAATTACGACTGCTTCGCAGCCGAACGGGGGCGAGCCCCCTCGCCACAGATAAGTGACCTCTGCTGGGGTTATGCGGTGGACTTGGGGTTAGTGCTTGGCCACCAGGTCCTTCGGCAGCTTGAAGGTCCACAGCATGCCGCCCTGGTTGAAGTCCTTCACGCGCTTGGCCACTTCTCCGCCCCACAACGGTACCGCGCCGCCCCAGCCGGAGAGGACAGACACGTATTGTTCGCCGTCCATTTCCCAGGTCACAGGAGAACCGAGTACGCCGGAACCGGTCTGGAACTCCCAGACTTTCTCACCCGTCTTGGCATTGAACGCCTGGAGGAAACCTTCCGGCGTGCCGGTGAACACCAGATTGCCCTTGGTGGTCAGCACCCCGCCCCACAGCGGCGCGTAGTTCTTGTGACGCCAGACTTCCTTCCCGGTTTTCGGGTCAATGGCGCGCAACACGCCGATGTAGTCTTCATTCAACGGTTTGATGGTGAAGCCGGCCCCGAGGAATGCCGCGCCTTTTTTGTAGGCGATGCCTTCGTTCCAGATGTCCATGCCCCACTCGTTGGACGGCACGTAAAACAGCCCGGTGTCGCGGTTGTAGGCCATTGGCATCCAGTTTTTCGCGCCAAGGAATGCAGGTGCTACGAAGACCGAACTACCCTTGGGGTCAGCGCCCGGGGCGCCGGGGCGGCTGGCTTCGTTGTAGATTGGCCGGCCCTCTTTATCCAGGCCGGTGGCCCAGGTGATCTTGTCCACAAAGGGGAAACCGCGGATGAACTTGCCGTTGGTACGGTCCAGCACATAGAAGAAACCGTTACGGTCCGCCGTGGCCGCCGCTTTGATTTCCTTGCCACCCTCGGTGTAGTTGAAGGACACCAGTTCGTTGACGCCGTCATAGTCCCAACCGTCGTGGGGCGTGCTCTGGAAGTGCCATTTGATGGTGCCGTCGTCCGGGTTGAGCGCCAGACGCGACGACGAGTAGAGGTTATCGCCAGGACGCAAATGCGAGTTCCACGGTGCCGGGTTGCCGGTGCCGAACAGCAGCAGATTGGTTTCCGGGTCGTAGTAACCGCCGAGCCAGGGTGCGGCGCCGCCGGTCTTCCACAGATCACCGGGCCAGGTCTTGCCGGCTTCACCGCCGGAGATGCCGTTCTCGATGGCTTTGCCGTCCTTGTAGACGTAACCCATGTGGCCTTCGACGGTTGGCCGAACCCATAACAGCTCGCCATTTTTCGGGTCGTACGCCGAGATCTTGCCCACCACACCAAACTCGCCACCGGCCACGCCGGTAATCAGTTTGCCGTTGATTACCAACGGCGCGGCGCTGATCGAATAGCCTTCCTTGTGGTCGGCCACCTTCTTGCTCCACACCACTTTGCCGGTGTCCTTGTTCAGGGCCACCAGCTTGGCGTCGAGGGTGCCAAAGATCACCAGGTCGCCATACAGCGCCACGCCACGGTTGATCACGTCGCAGCACGGACGGATGTCATCCGGCAGACGCGCGTCGTATTGCCAGAGTTTCTTGCCGGTGCGCGCATCCACCGCGAACACCCGTGAGTAGGAACCGGTCATGTACATCACGCCGTCCTTGACCATCGGCTGTGCTTGCTGGCCACGCTGTTTTTCGCCACCGAAGGAAAATGCCCAGGCGGGCCGCAGCTCTTTCACGTTGTCGACGTTGAGAATATCCAGCGGGCTGTAGCGCTGCCCCTGGACGCCGAGGCCGTTGGTGACGACTTGCTCCGGATTTTTCGGATCCTGGAGAATGTCCTGGTCGGAGACGGCGGCCAATGCCTGGCCGGACAACAGCATGGCACTGAGCAGCAGGCTCAAGACGAAGGGCTGGCGACGTGCGGGGTGGGTCATGACGGCTACCTCTGCGGTTTTTTGTTATTCGCGGGAACGTTTCCCGGCGTAGTGCAGATTCTTGGGCGCCGCCGCCCCGACAACAATTACCCGCAATATGGAGATTCCTAATCCCTTAGTATCGGGTCGAATGAGTTCAAGCGCTACTTGTTGGCCGCKCTGGAATCCACCCGGGTCATCTGCCCACGCTCGTAACGCGGGTACAAATGACTGACGCTGCGGATCAATTCGTAACGGCTCAGATTTATCCCGGCAAAGCGTTCAGGGATGGGACTGCGGATCATCTCGGCCATGTCGCTGCCGCTGGCCGCGCCCTCCTGCAGCAGCTGATCGAGCCAGGTCAGGTAATCGCGCATTTGTTCGAAGGGTTTTTGGTCGCTAGCCACTGGGCCGTGACCGGGCACGATCAACGTCCAGGGCAAGCCCTGCAGGGTGGCGATGTCCGCCAGCCACACGGCTAGCCCGGGGCTGTTGGGGGTGGTCAGGGCACGTTGATAAAACACCAGATCCCCGGCAAACAGCACGCCGGTTTTCTGGTCGAGAATAGCCAGATCCGCTGCCGTATGCCCACCCAGGCCCAGCACGCGTAAATCGTGATTCCCAAAACTGAGTACGCCTGGCGTCACGAGCTGATTGGGCAACACCACTTCGGTGCCACGCATCCAGTCGCCGACCATGCGATACATATTCTCGGCCATCGCATCCCCTTGTAGATGCAATAGCTCGGTGGTACCCGCCAGCGCGCCGATGGGCACATCGGCAAATGCCTGATTACCCAGCACATGGTCCGGGTGATGGTGCGTCAGGAACACCTGAATAACCGGTTTATCCGTGATCGCCGCAATCGTCTTGCGCATGGCTTCGCCGTAACGCTTCGACGGCCCGGTGTCGATGACCACCACACCGCGCTCGGTGACAATGAACGCGGTGTTGACGATATTGCCGCCGTTGGCCTTGGCGAAATTGTCCGAACTGCCTTCCAGCAGCCAGGTGTCTTCGGCGATCTGCCGGGGCTTGAGCGAATACTCAAGGTCGGCCATGGCCGGCAGGCTGACGCTCAATATAATCAGCAGTATCCAGCGCATGACACGCTCCTTTGGGTCAGGGGATTGCCGCATCAAATTCATTGCCACTGGTGTCCCGAATGAACAGACGCGTCTGCCCTGCCCCTTCAATGTCGAAGGCCAGGTTGGGGTTTTCACTGACGGCGGGAAACAGCTCAAGCCGCGCCAACAGCTGATCGTTCAGCCCCCTCAGTTCTGCATGGTTGATGAAGAGTTCCGGGATGCCGCTGACCATGCCGTTGTCCATCGGGTGCGCCACCTGCACGCGCAATCGGCTGAACTCGTTGCGCGGATAGCGACCGCCCAATACCTCGCCGATGTGTTCCTCCCAGCCTGGCTGGGTACGCACGACACTCGGTGCGGTGCAGCCACCACCCGCTGCGTCGATCAACGTCGAACCGACATGCCAGAGCCCATCGCGGGTCAACACCGCTGCACGCAAGGGTGTGGCCTGTTCGATCCGGATACGGATCGACAGCCACGGCAACACCCGGTCCAGCGGCTGGAAGTCGACGATCCTCGGCAACGGATTGAGCTCGGCCCAGGCGACGATTTTCACCACCTCGCCCTTGAACGCCCGCGCATCGATTTCCAATGGCACCTGCCGGGCATCTTCGGCAAACGGCGGCGCCAGCAGCTTGACCCGCTCATCAAAGACAAAGGGTGCATCGCCGAGCATTTGCTTGTGATAGAACCCCCACATCACCGATGGCACCGGGTCTTTACCCGGATCGATGTCCGCAGCGTGCGCGGCCAAGGGTAACCAACAGGCCAACAGACACGTCATTCGCCAGCTCATCACCCGCTCCTATTGATACATCTCCGGTACGTCGTAGCGCAGGCCGTAATGGCTGTAGATCGTCTTCACCGCACCCTCGCGGATCAGCCCTTCCAGTGCCTCTTCCACGGCATAGGCCAGTTGCCGATTGCTCTCGTGCACGGCCATGCCGATTTCCCAGAGCTGCTTGCCCATGTTCGGATAGGCGTTTTGCGCCAGCGCCACTTGCGGGTCGGCGGCCTCATGCACCTGCCAGTCAATTTCGCCCCGCATGGCCATGACCGCGTCGACCTCACCGGCCTTCATCGCGGCAAATGCCTGGGGCACGCCCGGATAGTGGTGGGTCTTGCCGGCGAGCATGCCGTTGAACACCGACGTAAGGTAGAACGACGGCACACTGTCGACCTCGACACCAATCGGGTGATGCTCGAACACGGCCACGCTGCCGACCTTTTCCAGTCGGCGCTGATCGTATGCCACCTGCCATTGCTCGGTCTGGTAGGGGCCGAACATCACCACATGGCCGTTTTCCATTTCGCCGAGTTCGTTACGCTTCTGGGCGTAATCACGGTCATAGGGCACCCGCATCATAAGGTCGGCCAGTTGTTGGTTATGCAACGCACTGGCGCGCCAGATGTAATCACGCAGATCGTCATCGAGTTTTTCCCCGGCGGGTGCCCAGATCAGCGTCAGGCGTACACCGAGGGCCTTGGCCAGGGCTTCGGCGAGCTCGACATCCACGCCTCGGGGCTTGCCGGCCTGTTCAAAACTGTAAGGGGCGAAGTCCTTGTAGACTGCCACTTTCAGCTCCCCGGCGGCGATCATTTCGTCATAGGTACGAACCTGCGCCTGCACCGTCTGGCAGCATAGCCACACAGCGCTGATCAACACCGCGAGCAGACGCATGGGATCACTCCTCGACGTGAACGCTGTCCAGGTAAGTGCGCACCGCCCACAATGCTTCCTGGCTCAGGTAGTCGGCCATTTTTGGCATGTAGACCCGACCGTCACGCACGGCGCCATGACGCACGCGTTCGACGAACCACTCGTCTCCTGTCTCACCGACATCGAGCATGCGCAAGTCAGGGGCGATCCCGCCGGACTTGGCTTCCAGACCATGACAGGCCGCACAGTTCTGGTTGTAGGCCGACGAGCCGATTTCCAAAGCCTTATCGCGTTCCGGGGAGGCGCGGTAGGGGTTGGCCGCCGCCCAGCCATCCGCATCCACCGGAACACCGGCGTCCTTGATCGGGGTCAGGCCTTGGGTTTCCACGGCTTGAGGCACCACGTTGCCGTGAGCCCACACGGAACCTGCACTGATAAAGCCGGCCAGCAGCCCGGTCATGAGCAAAGCGTTGCGTATTGTTGTCATTGTTATGCCCTCAGGATTGCACGCAAAACCTCTTGGCAGAGGCTATGGCACTCATCTTAGAAACGGCATCGCAATCACCCCATGCTGCTTTGGTGGTCGCCTTCTAGTCCCTTGGTAGTAAGGCGTTGGAGGGACACCCCTAGTTCACCGTCAACAGGCCTAGCGACCGGGCGTAACGGGCAGCGTCTGCAACGGCAAAGGACGTGGACCGTGGAGTCGGTCAAAGCCGATCAAGGACAGAATCAGCAAAATCGGCAGGAGCAGCGCTTTGATAATTCGCATGGACGTTCTCCTCCAGGGCGATGACCGTTGTTGCCCATGCTAAAACCGCGCCGGTTCTCAGGAGTTACTACCTTGGTACTGGCTCACCGGTACTTTCTGCATATTTCTTCTGCTCCACAGGCTTCCTATGCTGGCGCTACCTGCAATGGAGCGTCCTATGCGCCTGCTAGCCCCTTACGCCTTGCTGTACCTGCTGGCGATTGCCTGCGCCGCCGGCCTGGCCACCCAAAGCCTGGCCGCAGACGCGCCGCTGCAGGTGCGGATCGGCTACCTGGGCTATCGCCCTGATCCGGGACCGTTACTGTCGAATGTCATTCCCGAACCGACCGATGCCGGGCTGCGTGGCGCTAAATTGGCGATCACCGACAGCAACAGCACCGGGCGTTTTCTCAACCAAAGCTACACCCTGGTCAGCGCCAGCGTCGACAGCCCCGAAGCTTTGCTCGACGCGGCCAAAACCCAGCACGCACAGGGGCTGCGTTTGTTTGTGGTGAACGCCCCGGCCGACAGCGTGCGCCAACTCAGTGCAGCGCTGCCCGACAGCCTGATATTCAACGCCGGGAGCCCAGACGACCGCTTGCGCACCACCGACTGTCTGCCGAACGTGCTGCACAGCCTGCCGAGCCGGGCGATGCTCGCCGATGCGCTGGCGCAATTTCTGGTGGTACGCAAATGGCAACGCGCGCTGCTGATCGTCGGCCCGACCGCCGACGATCAAGCCTACGCCGCCGCCCTGCGCCGCTCAGCAAAGCGCTTTGGCCTGCAACTGGTGGCGGAAAAGGCTTGGAGTTTTGATAACGATCAACGTCGCAGTGCACAGGCGGACATGCCGTTGTTCACCCAGACCGCCGAATATGACGTGGTGCTGGTGGCCGATGAACGCGGCGACTTCGGTGAATACGTGCCCTACCAGACCTGGTACCCGCGCCCGGTCGCGGGCACGCAAGGGCTGACCCCGGTGGGCTGGCACAAAACCGTGGAAACCTACGGTGCCGCGCAATTGCAAAAGCGTTTTGAAGCCCTGACCGGGCGTTGGATGAACGACCGCGATTTCGCCGCGTGGATAGCCGTACGCAGTATCGCCAGCGCCGTGAGCAAACTGCGCCAGACCGAGCCGATGGCGATCCGTACGCTTGCAATCAGCGATCAACTGCCGCTGGACGGTTTCAAGGGGCGCAAGCTCAGTTATCGCCCATGGAACGGCCAGCTGCGACAACCCATTCCCATCGTCCAGCCCCGCGCCCTGGTCAGCACCTCGCCGCAAGAGGGCTTTCTGCACCCGTTCAACGAAATGGACAGCCTGGGTTACGACAAACCCGAGGTCAGCTGCCGCTTCCCCTGATCCAACTTTCCACAAGAACTACAACAAAAAGGAATCCGCCATGCGCCGCACCCTGCTTTCATGCGCCCTGCTGCTCGCCGCCGGGCATGCCGCGGCCAGCACCGCGTGGGTCTCCAACGAAAAGGACAACAGCCTGAGCCTGATCGACATGCAGACCCTGCAAGTCACCGATACCCTGCCTGTCGGCCAGCGCCCACGCGGATTGTTGCTGTCCCATGACAACAAGCTGCTGTACATCTGCGCCAGCGATTCGGACCGGGTCCAGGTGATGGACGTGGCCACACGCAAGATCATCAAGGAGCTGCCCTCGGGCAAAGACCCCGAGCAATTCGCCCTGCACCCCAATAACCGCTGGTTGTACGTTTCCAACGAAGACGATGCGCTGGTCACCGTGATCGACACCGAAACCGCTCAGGTACTCGGCCAAATCAACGTCGGCGTCGAGCCCGAAGGCATGGCCGTCAGCCCCGACGGCAAGTGGGCAGTGAACACCAGCGAAACCACCAACATGCTGCACTGGATCGACACCAGCACCCAGACCCTTGCCGACAGCACGCTGGTGGATCAGCGACCGCGCTTTGTCGAATTCAATCAGGACGGTTCACAGCTCTGGGCGTCGGCGGAAATCGGCGGCACGGTAACGATTCTCGACGTCGCCAGCCGCAAGATCCTCAAGACCCTCAACTTCCAGATCAAAGGTGTACACCCGGACAAGGTCCAGCCCGTGGGCATCAAGCTCAGCGCCGACGGCAAGTACGCGTTCGTCGCGCTGGGCCCGGCCAATCATGTGGCGGTGATCGATGCCAAGACGTTCGAAATTCTCGACTACCTGCTGGTCGGGCGACGGGTCTGGCAATTGGCGTTCACGCCGGATCAAAAGCAACTGCTCGCCACCAACGGCGTCAGCGGTGACGTGTCGGTAATTGATGTCGGCAGCCTCAAGGTCAGCAAATCGGTGAAAGTCGGACGCTACCCTTGGGGCGTGGTGGTGACGCCATGAACGCACTGGAAGTCAGCGAGCTGAGTTTTGCCTACGGTGCCCGGGAAGCATTGCGCCACGTGAATTTCAACCTTGCCCCGGGACGTTTCGCTGCTCTGCTGGGGCCCAATGGCGCCGGCAAATCGACCCTGATCGCCCTGCTGACCCGGCTCTATGATGTGCAGCATGGAGATATCCGGGTCGGCGGCTATTCATTACGCGATGCCCCGCGCCCAGCACTCAAGCAGTTGGGCGTGGTGTTCCAGCAAAGCACCCTGGACCTGGACCTCAGCGTCGAGCAAAACCTGCGCTATCACGCGGCGTTGCATGGTCTGTCCCGGCGCCAGACCGGTATCCGGGTTGAAGCCGAGCTGGCCCGCCAAGCCCTGACCGAACGCCGTCGCGAACGGGTGCGCGAACTTAATGGCGGCCATCGTCGCCGGGTGGAAATCGCCCGCGCCTTGCTGCATGAACCGCGCCTGTTGCTACTCGACGAAGCCAGTGCAGGACTCGATCCCGCCAGTCGTCTGGCGCTCAATCAGCACATGCGCAACCTGTGCCGCGAACACGCCATCAGCGTGTTCTGGACCACTCATCTACTGGACGAAGTGCAGGCCAGTGATGACTTGCTGATTCTCCATCAAGGCCGACTGGTGGCCAGCGGACAGGCCGATGCGCTGAGCCTTGAACATGGCGGCGACCTCGGCTCAGCCTTTACTCGCCTGACTACTTCAGGAGCTGCGCGATGAATGCTTACTGGCAATGTTTCAGCGGTATCGTGCTTCGCGAATGGCTGCGTTTTGTGTTGCAACGCACGCGGTTTCTCAGTGCGCTGGTGCGGCCACTGTTATGGCTGCTGGTCTTTGCGGCCGGTTTCCGGGCGGCCTTGGGCATCGCGATAATCGAACCCTACGACACCTACATTCCGTACGAGGTCTACATCATCCCTGGCCTTGCCTGCATGATCCTGCTGTTCAACGGTATGCAAGGTTCACTGTCGATGGTGTACGACCGCGAAATGGGCAGCATGCGCGTGCTGCTGACCAGCCCGCTGCCGCGGACCTTTCTGCTGTGCAGCAAGTTGCTGGCCACGTCGCTGATTTCCCTGTTGCAGGTGTATGCCTTTTTGGCGATTGCCTGGCTCTATGGCGTGCAACCGCCGGCCATGGGATTACTGATTGCCCTGCCGGCGTTGCTGTTGGTAGCGCTGATGCTCAGCGCCTTGGGGCTTTTACTGTCGAACGCCATCCGTCAGCTGGAGAACTTTGCCGGGGTCATGAATTTCGTGATCTTTCCGCTGTTTTTCCTGTCCTCGGCGTTATATCCGTTGTGGAAAATGCGCGAGGCGAGTGAGTGGTTGTACTGGCTGTGCGCGGTGAACCCGTTCACTCATGCGGTGGAGCTGGTGCGGTTTGCTTTGTATGAGCGCTTCAATCCGCTTGCGCTGGCGGTATGTGTGGGGCTGACTATCGTATTCGCACTACTTGCCGTGCTCACCTTCAACCCACAGCACGCGGCCCTGCGCAAATCCAACTGACCACACAAATCCAACTGTAGGAGAGAGCCTGCTCGCGATGGCGGTGTATCAGACAACATTGATGTTGGATGAAAGATAGCTATCGCGAGCAGGCTCACTCCTACATTTGATCTTCATCAGGGGGGGAATTACTACTTTAGTACTGGTTTCCCTGTCTATCGTCGCATTCCCAAAGCCCCCCACCTGGCATGTAATAGGTCCATAACTATAAGGATCGACCCCATGCCGCGTGCCCGACGTTGCCTGTTGCGCCCTACTCTCGCTGCGTTGTCGCTGAGCCTGTTGCTGGGCAGCGCGCACGCCGAATCACCGCTGTTTTCCGCTGATGGCTATCGCATCGGCCTGTACCGCAGCCCGACGCCGGAAACCCTGCAAGGCGCGACCATCCTTGACACCCAGGCCCTGCAAACCTTGCTCAGTCAAACCCCGCCGCCGGTCCTGATCGATGTCTACCGCCGCCAATGGCTGCAAGGGCAATTCATCGAAGACCAGCCCCATGAAAACCTGCCCGGCAGTCACTGGCTGGCCAATACCGGCGACGGCGACCTGACGCCCGACTGGCAGGGTTACTTTGCGCGTAACCTCAAGCTATTGACCGCCGGGGATCCGGCACGACCATTGGTCTTCTATTGCCGCGCCGACTGCTGGTTGAGCTGGAACGCGGTAAAACGGGCGTCCGCCATGGGCTATAAGACGTTGTATTGGTATCGCGACGGCCTCGACGCCTGGCAAGCCGCCAACCTGCCCGTGACGCCCGCCCGGCCAGAACCTTTCCCCTGATCTTTACGCTGGCGTGTTGTTGCCACACCATAATCAAAATAATGAGGTGAAAGGCTATGTACAAAATTCTGATTGCCGACGATCACCCGCTGTTTCGCGAAGCGATTCATAACGTCATCAGCGATGGTTTCCCGGACACCGAGGTCATGGAAACCGCCGACCTCGACAGTGCCCTGGCACTCACTCAAGAACACGACGACCTGGACCTGATCCTGCTCGACCTGAACATGCCCGGCATGCACGGGCTCAATGGCCTGATCAATCTGCGCAACGAGGCCCCGACCATTCCGGTGGTGATTGTCTCTGCCGAGCAGGACAAACAAATCGTCCTGCAAGCCATTACCTACGGTGCGGTGGGTTTCATCACCAAGTCGTCACCGCGCACACAAATGACCGAGGCCATCCAGCAAATTCTCAATGGCAACGTGTACTTGCCCCCGGACATCATCCGCACCACCCGAACCAACACCCCCCGCCGGATGAACGACACCCCGAGCTTCCCCCCCGAATTGCTCCAGGCCCTGACCCGCAAGCAATTGCAGGTGCTTGAACGCATGACCAAGGGCGAATCGAACAAACAGATCGCCTATACCCTGGAAATCGCCGAAACCACCGTCAAGGCCCATGTCTCGGCGATCCTGCGCAAACTCAACGTGCACAATCGGGTGCAGGCGATTTTGAGTGCCGGGGATATTGATTTCGGGTCTTACTTGCGGCGTTGAGTCAGGGAGACCGCGTCGTTCCCTTCGCGAGCAAGCCCGCTCCCACATTTAATCTCCAGTGATCACAGAATTTGTGAACATCCAAGAACAAATGTGGGAGCGGGCTTGCTCGCGAAGAGGCCGGCACGGGCGCCAGATGAGTCAAAGTCGTGTGAGCAAATGACTCATCGCCGTCTTGAGTTTCATCGGCCGCACCGGTTTGTGCATCAGGGTGTGGCCCAGCTCGCGGATCTGCTGCTTGAGTTCATTGCTGTAGTTGGCGGTGATCATCATGGCCGGGATCGGTGACGCACGACGCGCATTGATMCGGGCCACGGCGTCCACACCATTCTGATCGTTGTCCAGGTGGTAATCAGCGATCAGCAGATCCGCCTCGGCGTGGTAATTGTCCACCTGTCGCGCCAGGTCCTCTTCCGACAGCGCCGTTAGCACCCGACAGCCCCACCCTTCGAGCAAAGTGCGCATGCCGGCGCAAATGGTCGCGTCGTTGTCCAGCACCCACACCCGTGCCCCACGCAGGCGCTCAAGCATCGGCTCGCTTATCTGCAACGTCGGCAGCGGCTTCGGTGCGGTTGCGCTCAAGGGTACTTCGACCGAGAACATCGAGCCCTTGCCCGGCCACGAGCGCACATGAATGCGATGCCCGAGGATCCCGGCAATTTTCTCGACGATGGCCAGCCCTAGCCCCAGACCGCGATCTTGATCCGGGCGCTGCACATCACCGCGTTTGAACTCCTGGAAAATCTCTTCCAGACGATTGTCGGCGATGCCCATCCCCGTGTCCCAGACCTGGATCAACAACCGCTGATGAAGACGCCGGCATCCGAGTACCACACGGCCGCTGTAGGTGTAGCGAATCGCATTGCTCAGCAGGTTGCGCAGGATGCGCGCCAGTAACTGGATGTCGCTGCGCACCAGTGCCGAACAGGCAATGAAATGCAGTTCAAGGCCCTCACTGCGCGCCACTTCGGTGTATTCAGCCGCGAGGTTTTCCAGCAGTTCGCTGAGGGCGAACGGCGCAACATCGGCCTTGATCACCCCGGCATCGAGCTTGGAAATATCCACCAGAGTGCCCAGCAGGTTCTCCACGTCTTCCAGGGAGTTACTGACATTGCGCACCAGAATCTCGTTGGAATTCGGCTCGCGTCGCTCCAGCAACGCACTGGTAAACAAGCGTGCGGCATTCAGCGGTTGCAGCAAATCGTGGCTGACGGCCGCGAGAAACTTGGTCTTGGACAGGTTGGCTTGCTCGGCGTCGAGCTTGGCCTCGCGCAAACGTGATTCCACTTCGCGACGCTCTTCGATTTCACGCAACAACTGGCCATTGAGGGTGGTCAGCTCCGCCGTGCGTTCGCGCACCCGCAACTCAAGATTCTGATACGCCTGGTGCAGCGCCTCGGCGGTGCGACGACGCTCGGTGATGTCGCGGATCAGCACGAAAATCCCCACCACCTCCCCGGAAGCCAGGCGATTAGGCACGTAGGAACGCAGCATGTAGCGCTCTTGATTATTAACGTTGGTTTCAGCGAACTCGAACGTAACGCTCTCGCCGGCCAGCGCCCTCGCCACGTAACTCTCCAGACGTTGGTAATGCTGTTCGCTGTGCACTTGCCGCAGGCTTTGGCCGAGCATTACGCCCCGGGGCCAGCAGTACCATTCTTCGTAGACCTTGTTGGTGAACTCGTACACCAGATCGGCGTTGAGGTAGGCGATCAGCGCTGGTACATGGTCGGTGATCAGACGAATCCAGCGTTCGCTTTCACTCAGCGTCTCGGCATGCTGGTAGCGCTCGGTGATGTCGGTGAAGGTGTTGACGAAACCGCCAGTGGGCAACGGATGCGTACGGATCTCCAGGACCCGGCCGTCATAGAGGCGTTGTTCGCATTCCTGTACCGGCCGTCCATTGCCGTCGCGACTGGCCGGGGTCAGCAGGTTCAACTCGGTGTCGGCGATCACTTCAGCAAACGGTCGATGGGCAGCGACCGGCGCCAGCCCGCTCAATTCGAGGAAACGCCGGTTCCACAATTCCAGAATGCCCTCGGCGTTGACCATGGCCACGCCTTGGGAAAGGTTATCGACCGCCCGCTGCAACAGATGCGATTTCTGCGCGACGGCCTGTTCGCGGCGCACGGTTTCACTGAGCTTGACGTCGGTAATGTCGGTGAACAGGATGACCCGTCCGCCTTCCTGAGTCGGCCGCTCGCTGACTTGCAGCCAACGCCCGTTCTGCAAGCGGTACAGCAGGCTCTCGTCGGCAGGCCCGCGCGGTTCTTCGGTGAATAGCCCATTGCTCATCATCAGGCGCTTGACCTCGGTCAGGCGCATGCCCGCGTTGATCCGCACCCGGCTGTTGCGCCAGAACGCCTTGAAGCGACTGTTGAACAAGACGATTCGCTGCTCGGCGTCGAACAAGACAAAGGCATCGGAAATACTCTCGATGGCATCGATCAGATGTCGATGTGCCGTCTCGGCACGCAGGCGTGCCTCGCTGAGTAAATGGTTGCCAGCCTTGAGTTCGGCCATGGCCTGGTTCAAGGCATCGGTGCGCTCACGGACCTGCTCGGCCAACACCACTGAATGCTGAAACGCTGCGTACGGGTCATTGCCCCGGGTGATGCCGGACTCGATACGTTCGATCAGCGCAGCGTTGATCCGCTGCAGTTTATGGTTGTCGTGGCGCAGGCCGGCCAATTCGGCCTGCAGCTCAGCGATGTCCTGGGACACGGCCGCGGGCAATGGCAACGCCGGTGAAGGTCTGGTTGATGTGCATGCCATTGAACTGCTCTCCGTAGGTGTTGAAACCCATCACCCGTTGCTCGCGCAAAAACGCCCCGATATCGTCGAGACGACCGTCGTCTTCCAGTTCCAGTCGCCTGAGAAAACAGTCGCAGCCGATGGTCAGCATCAGATCACCCAAGCGCTGCTCCAGCCCCTCGAACAAGCTTTTCAGGTTCGGCAACATGGGGCCCGGGGTCATGGCGGTGAGCACGATGCCATTCTCCACGGCGCAGTAAAAACTCAGGCTCAAGTCCGCGTGCACCTGCTGGATGGCGCGCACGTAGTACTGCTCGTTGATCTTCACGGCCAACGGGTGCGCAGCGAAGATCCGGTGATCCAGTTCACTCACCGGCACGCCGATGTGCCGGGCGTATTCGGCGGCGGCGGGTTCCGCGTTGAGTTCATAGACACGACGCGAGGCGCTGTCGGCCCCGGTCACCACCAGTTTTTCGGCCCGGGGAAGCATGTGGTGGGTGGTGAACACTTCGAAATCCAGCCAGGTATTGACCAGCACCACCACCGCCGCTCCGCTGTGAAAGGCGCCATCGAAGTACACATGGGTGTGGGTCAGGTAGTTGTCGTCACCGGCCGAACCGCCGAAATGGGGAATGTCGCCCAGTGCGGCACTCAAGGCGGCGAGGACCATTTCTTCACGGCTGGATAAACCATCGAGCAGGGTCAGGGCAAAACTGTTGCCCTTGATCGGTGCCAGGGTGTTGCTGCGACAGCCGCTGACCAGGCGCTCGACCATCTGCTGCGCGTCGATCAGGCTGAAGTGTTCCATTTCGTCGATCAATTCGACGGCAATGGAAAAGTGCCGGTGATCGAACCCCACCGCCGTCACGCAATTGCGTCCATAGCCCAAAGGGGTGATTTCCCCGGCGCTGGTGCAGCCCACCAGGCGAATCCCACCGAAACTGTGCTGCAAGGCCTCGCCTAGGGCCTGCAAGTCATACTCGGCGGAACAGAAAAACAACACGAAGCCCAGATGCGGATGCAACAATTGACGCGCCAGTTCCTGCGCCACTTGCCGGGCATCGGTGGCCTGGGACATTGCGCTGACGACACCTTCACCCTGAACCTGCTGCATCGTCGCCTCCCGCAGGTGCGTATGGTTGAGCCAGGAGTTTACGAAACCCGCGCAGCGCAACGAATGCTACTTGGGTAGCAGTCAGACGCTTCCATGGGATGAGAGGGATGGTGAACTTCGCTGTGGACCCGACCGGGCCCACCAGCAGGGTGTTGTTTTTAGACGCCGGCCCTGAACAGCATAAAAGCGGCAATTACAATGCAGACGCTGGCAAAGCCGACTTGCAACGCCCGCGCTGGCACATGTGCGCACAACTTGCGGCCAATGATCATGCCGACAATGCTGGCGACGATGAAACTGACGCCAAGGCTGTCGATGCGCACGCCCGCGTGAAACGCGCCGATCACGCCAATGGCGGAAATCAGGCTGATCACCATCAGGGACGTGGCGACGATCCCGCGCATCTGCACGTCAGTCAGTTGCTTGAACGCCGGGACGATCAGAAACCCGCCGCCCACGCCGAGCAGCCCGGACACCACGCCGGTCACCGCGCCGAGCGACGCCAGGGTCGCCGTACATTTGGCTGTCCAGGAAAAACGCCCGGTCTGCTGATCGAGCATGCAATTTTTCTGCCCCCAGTTGGCCTGACCGTGATCGCTCGGCCCTGCTTCCTGACGCTCACGGCGCAACATCCGCCAGGCAACCATGACCATCAGCAGGCTGAACAGAGTCATCAGGATTTTTTCCGGCAACTGGTGGGCGAAGTAGATGCCGACCGGGGAAAACACCGCGCCGAGCAGCGCGATCAGCAACGCCGCGCGGTACCGCACCAAACCATGCCGCAACCCGTCAATCGCGCCGACCGCTGCTGCGCTGCCCACCGCAAACAAGGCAACGGGCGCCGCTTGGGTCATGGTCAAGCCCAACCCCAGTACGAGGGCCGGCACCGCAAGAATGCCGCCACCGGCCCCGGTCAAACCGAGGACAAGGCCCATGACCACCCCAAAAAAACTTGCCAGCAACATAAACCACTCGTGATCTGCGGAAAAAGGCCGGGAACGCCCGGTATCGATGACTGACAGGATAGAGCCCGCGCAGATTTTTTCATCAATTGAATTGAATCGGGGCTGGTCAATGCGGGGAAAATGAAACTACCCTCGGTGCTTGTTCACATAGAAATGCTCACCATGCCTGCGTTGATTGAAGCTTTCCTTGACCCCGACTCGTCGACCTACAGTTACGTGATCTACGAAGCCGATGGCGGCCAGTGCGCCATTGTCGACCCGGTGCTCGACTACGATCCGGCAGCTGGCAGAACATGCACGGCTCAGGCCGACAAAATCATCGCGTTTGTGCGCACTCATCAGTTGCAGGTGCAATGGTTGCTGGAAACCCATGCCCATGCCGATCACCTGTCAGCCGCGCCTTATCTGCGCCGGGAGCTGGGCGGCAAAATAGCGATTGGTCAGTCGATCAGCAAGGTTCAAGGCGTGTTCAAAAGCCTGTTCAACCTTGAGCCGGAATTTTGCGTTGATGGTTCGCAGTTCGATCATCTGTTCGCGCCGGACGAGTCGTTCTTGATCGGCAACCTCAAGGCCACAGCGCTGCACGTGCCCGGCCACACCCCGGCGGACATGGCCTATCTGATCGACGATGAGCAGATTCTGGTTGGCGACACGCTGTTCATGCCCGATGTCGGCACCGCACGTTGCGACTTTCCTGGCGGCAATGCCAACCAGTTGTACGCCTCGATTCGCAAACTGCTGGCCTTCCCGGCCGGCGTGAGTCTGTACGTATGCCACGATTACCCGCCCGAAGGCCGAGAGTCCAAGTGCATGACCACGGTTGGCGAGCAGCGCAAAAGCAACATCCATGTGCATGACGGGATTGATGAGTCAGCATTCGTCGACATGCGTACGCGGCGCGATGCCGGGTTGGGCATGCCGAATCTGCTGCTGCCGGCGATTCAAGTGAACGTGCGAGCCGGGAATTTGCCACCGGCCGAGAGTAACGGCGTGACCTACCTGAAAATTCCCATCAACCAGCTCTGACTCACCACCCTCCACGTAGCAGCTGTCGAGCAACGCGAGGCTGCGTTTGCGGTGTGCCTGACAAAACCCGATTGCCGGGTTTGCGACGGCTGCGCCGCCGGACGCTGCCTCGCGGGGCTCGACAGCTGCTACAAATCGCATCAACCAGATCTGACTCACCACCCTCCCCGTAGCAGCTGTCGAGC
>NZ_JBFULH010000019.1:0-36923 GCF_056400445.1 Pseudomonas sp. P5_B2
GTCTACAACCACCATCCGAATGTTGCTGTGGTCGGTCGCAGCCTCGGCTCAGGCGTTGCCGTGCGCCTGGCCAGCCAACGCCCCGCTTCGCGGCTGATCCTGATCACGCCTTACAACAGCCTGGAAGGCCTCGCCAAACAGCAGTTCCCATGGTTTCCGGTGAGATGGCTGCTACAGGATCGGTACGAATCGTGGCGATACGCGGCGCACATTACGGTGCCGAGCTTGTTGATCGCCGCCGGGCATGACGAGGTCATCCCGCGCTCCAGCACACAACAGCTCTACAACCATTTCGCCCCCGGTGTGGCGACGCTGAAGGTGATACCGGACGCTGGCCATAACTCCCTTTCCGACAGCCCCGAGTACCTCAAGTTACTGGGCGATGGATTATGATGCGGGCGCTCTCATAGACCGTATCGATCATGCGGTAATGCAGAGTGATTGGGCTGCGCGACAGGCATGGACCGCGACGAAAACGATCTGCCCCTCGACGCATTCGTGCGCACCATCGAGCGGGAGATCCTCACGGCCATGGGGCAAACCCAACTACCTCCAGTACTGGCGCCGGTGGACTTTGTGTTGAGGTGATTTCACCCCTGATAAAAGTGCCGATACCATTCCACAAAGTGCGCGACACCGGTTTCAACGGTCACCTGTGGGCGGAAGTCGACCCAGTCAGCCAGCGCCGACACATCGGCCCAGGTCTTGACCACATCGCCCGCTTGCATCGGCAGATAATTGCGCTGAGCCTGTATCCCCAATGCCGACTCCAGGCAATCGATAAAGTCCAGTAACGCGACCGGCATGCCACGGCCGATGTTGAAAATCCGGTTGACGCCCTCGGTCTCCTGACTCGATTCCGGCGGTTTTGTCCGCAGCCGGACGATGCCTTCGACAATGTCGTCGATGTAGGTGAAATCGCGCGCCATCTGACCATGGTTGAACACATCGATCGGCTGGCCCTTGAGGATCGCCTCGGTAAACTTGAACAGCGCCATGTCGGGACGTCCCCAAGGCCCGTAGACGGTAAAAAAGCGCAGACCGCTGGCCTTCAGGCCATAGAGATGACAGTAGCTGTCGGCGAGCAGTTCATTGGCGCGCTTGCTCGCTGCGTACAGTGAAACCGGATGATCAACCGGGTCATCGACGCTGAACGGTAATTTGTTGTTGGCGCCGTACACTGAACTGCTCGACGCGTAGATCAGGTGCGCAGGCGGATGATGCCGGCAGGCTTCCAGGACATTCAAGAAACCCACCAGGTTGGATTGCGCATACGCGTCCGGATTGTCCAGCGAGTAGCGAACCCCCGCCTGCGCCGCCAAATGCACCACTTCGGTGAAGTGATGCTCGTCGAACAGGGCCATCAATGCGGGTTTGTCGACGATGTCCATTTTCTGAAAACGGAAGCCCTGGAGCACGTTCAGTTGCTGGAGCCGTGCCTGTTTGAGTTCCACGCTGTAATAGTCGTTGAGGTTGTCGATGCCTATCACTTCAAGGCCTTGCAGACACAACCGTTTGACCGTGTGATACCCGATGAACCCTGCGGCGCCAGTTACAAGAACGGTCATAGTGCCTGCTCACTTGGTTGGACAAGAAGTCGTTAGTTATAGCGGTGCTATTGCACCGGGTCCAGAAGCAATACCGATTACTTAATATTCCCCGCACCGAGGGACYTATACTCCGCCGAGATGACAATTAACCGCACGAGAAGTTTAATCTGTCCGACAAATTAAAAATTTCTCGCAAAAACAATTACTTGCACACCAGCAAACCCCCTATTGGACAAAAGGCATCTTTTTTGACAAAGAACGTTTGACAGGTCGCTAAGAGTGACCGATAACTATACCGGTCTGTTGGTAGAGGACACGAGTGCAAACTATCTCGTTATCCACTGTTCCGCAGATCTCTTCCTTTGCAGTTTTTTTCACAGGTCCCATATGCAGACCGTGCGGTAGCTTTGCCCGAGGCAAAGTTCACCTCAGGCTTATGCCTATGTATGCACGGTATAGCGTCACGTTATTGGTTTATGCCCTTTCGTGAGGCGTTTTGTGTTTCATTATTGATACACGACTGCACACTTCTAAAAAAAACACATATGCACGATTAACACTTCCTGGGCCTCAATAGAGCCACTGCCTGCCTAAACTTCTCCATTCAAAGAGTTTACCAGCATGTCAGCACACAGCTCCGAACGGTCTAATTGGTACCTTTTGCAATGTAAACCCCGTCAGGATGAGCGCGCTCACCTCAACCTGCTCCAACAAAACTATGTGATATTTCACCCCCAGCTGGTAAGTGAACGCGTGATACGCGGAAAACGGCTCAGGGTGATGGAATCGCTGTTCCCCGGGTATTTGTTTATCCACCTCAGCCGTACCGATAATTGGGCGCCCATACGTTCTACCCGCGGCGTCAGTCGAATTGTCGAATTTAATCAGGGTCCTGCGACAGTGTCCGAGCACGTCATCGAACATTTGCGCGCGCGCTGTTTTGAATCCACGGAGCCACACGYCAATCACGACCTGAAACCCGGTGAACAGTTGCAAATAATTCGAGGGCCACTGTCGCCACTGGAAGGCATCTTCGTATCGTCTATGGGGGATGAGCGTGTGATGATCCTGATGCAGTTTCTTAATCGCGATCAAACTATCTCCGTTCCATGCAGTGATCTCAAACGTCAGCACACCGCGCTACAGATAAATATCTGATTATTCGCCTTATATGCTTTTCCTCAGGAGCTATAACATGGCCTTGAAGTCACGCTGGCCTGTTGCGCTGCTCATGGCCTCTCTGTACCCGGAGTTGGCCTGGTGTATCAAGCCACAATATATTGATGTTTATGGTTTGAACTTCACCCCAACTTTCCTGCTGTCGGAAAGTTATGACGACAACTTTCGCGAGTTGGAATCCAATGTACAGTCGTCCATGATCACCCGGCTAGCGCCCTCTTTCGAGCTCAAGGCTGAAGACCGGAACAGTGCCACCCGCCTGACCTGGCAGCCCAGCCGGAACATCTATCACGACGAGTCGGACGCTTCGTATACGGCACAACGCGTGCGAGTCGACAGCGTGATGGAATTCACCGACCGGCACCGTTTGAAACTCGACGCTGAATACCGCAAATGGCAGCGCACCGAATCGACGGCGGTGGAAGGCGAAAACGACAAGCTCAACAACAAACGCGTGGGCGGCTTGTACACCTACGGCGCCAAGAGTGCGGATAACCAGATCGACTTCGGCGCCAATTACGCCGAACTTCGCTACACCAATGCCGACGGCGTCAACGATGACAAAGAGCGTAATACCACCGGCGTGACCACTACCTGGTATCACCGCATCGGCAGTAATACCCGTGGCCTGCTGGAATACGACCACACCGATTTTGATTACCTGCTACCTGACAGCCCGCGCAGCAGTAAATCCGACGCCGTGCTCGCCGGTGCGACCTGGGACTTCACCGCTCGCACGACGGGTAAAGTCCGTATTGGTTATGAGAAAAAGGACTTCGACAGCAGCGAATCCAAAGACCTCGACAACCCCACCTGGCAAGTGGACATGCAATGGAAACCGCGCACTTATTCGACCTTTACCTTCGTCGCCCGCCAGGCCATGGCCGAAGGCGACGACGGCGCTGATGCCGTGAAATCGACCTTTACCCAAGTCGGCTGGCGTCATGGCTGGACCGATCGAATCACCTCTGTGGCCCAGGCGGGGTACGGTCGTTATGTCTACGAAGGCGAGAGCCGCACGGACAATCTTCAGGACTACAACCTGGCGCTGATCTACGCCATGCGCCGCTGGATGGACATCGAACTCGGCTATCGCTACCGCGATAACGACTCGGATGCCGACAACGAAAGCTACACCCGCAACGTTTTTCAAATCAGCTTCAACGTCAGCCTATAGGAGGGTATAGACATGAACTCACACACTCTTGGCTTGTTGTTCGCATTGGCGGTTGTCCCCACTGCCTATGCGGCCGACACCGGCACCCAGTACAAACTGGCCGCCGGCGATGTGTTGCGCATCACCGTGTTCGGTGAGCCGGAATTGAGCCTGAAGAAAATTCGGCTCAACGACGCCGGAACGTTTTCCTACCCGTTCCTGGGCGAGATTTCCGCCAAGGGGCTCACACCCAGCCAGGTCGAAAAGATCATCGTCGACGGGCTCAAACAGGGTTACCTGAACGATCCGAAAGTCAGCTTGAGCCAGATCGAATACCGCTCGTTCTACATCAACGGTGAGGTGCAGAAACCCGGCAGCTATCCGTTCGTGCCCGGTTTAACCCTTGAAAAAGCCATCGCGTTGGGCGGCGGCCTGACCGAGCGCGCCTCGATCAAACGCGTGACGATCCTGCGTGGCGAGGGTGACAAGACCCTCACTGATGAAGTGACGCGCAACACCACGATTGCCCCCGGCGACACCATTTCCATTGCACAAGGCTTTTTCTAATCATGGACAACAGCCCTAGCACCTACGTCGAACGTCCTCTGCAAACGCACCTGCATAAGCAGTACAGCGAAGACAGGGACACCATTGATCTTCTCAAACTGTGGAGGGTGATCTGGCGTGCGAAATGGAAAATAGGCTGGCTGGTGGTGATCAGCGTTGCCCTCGCGGTGGTGGCGGTCTCGCTCATTACCCCGCAATACATCGGCAGCACCACGCTGCTGTTCAACGATAAAACGCCGCCGATGATGTCCTTCCAGCAAGTCAAGGATTCAGGCAGCAACGCCACCGACTACTTGCAGACCCAGCAGGCCCTGCTGGAATCGCGGGACCTGGCAGAACGGGCGGTGCGAAAACTCGGCCTCACCACTCACCCGATCACCGACCCGCGCCAGCAACCGGCGCCCTGGTTCACTCCGCGCAAGTGGCTGGCGGACCTCAACCTTGACCAATGGATTCCTGGACTGAGCACGTTGATGCCGGAAAAGGATGCGCCGACTGAGGAAGACGTCTTCAACCAAGTCACGCAAAACCTGATGTTGCACACCACCGTCAAGTTTGTCGGTAAAAGTCAGTTACTGGAAATCGAGGTCGAACTGCCGAACCCTGAACTGGCCGCCGCCGCGGCCAACGCACTGGCCCAGGGCTTTACCGACAGCCAGATCGACACCAGCGAGAAGTCATCGCAAACCACCACGGCCTGGATGAACACGCGGCTGGTCGAGTTGCGCAACAACCTGCGCGTGGCCGAGAAAAAGCTTCAGGGCTATCGCGAAGAGCAAGGCCTGGTCGATGTCGGTGGCGTCGCTACCMTCAGTGCCAATGAGCTGGAGATGACCGGAAGTCGCATGGTCGACGCCCGCCGGAACCGCGCCGAAGCCGAAAGCGAATACCGTCAGGCGAAGGCCTTGAGCACCGGCGACCTGAGTCGCCTCTCTAGCGTACCCGCTGTGTTGGCCAACCCGCTGGTCCAGCAATTCCAGGCGGACCGGGCCAAGGCCCAAGCCAAGGTCGATGAGCTGTCGGGGCGCTATGGGCCGAAGCACCCGAGCCTGATTTCTGCGCAGTCCGAATTGCGCGCCGCCACCACCAGCCTGCAATTGCAGGTGCAGCAGGTGGTGTCCGGGATCGAACGGCAATACCAGCTCGCCTCGGCCAGCGAAGCCTCGATACGCCAATCGTTCAACAGCAACAAGGCGCAGATCCAGGACATTGCGCGCAAGGAGTTCCAGTTGCGCGAGTTCCAGCGTGAGGTCGACAGCACCCGCGCACTTTACGAAACCTTTGTCACGCGCTTGAAGGAAACCGCTGCCACTGCCGACATGGACTCGACAAAAGTGCGTATCGTCGACCCGGCCATCGTTCCGATGGAAGCCAGCAAGCCGCGTAAAACCTTGATTGTGGGCATTGTCGGGTTGCTGGCGGCCGTGATCGGCGTCGCGCTGGCCCTGCTCTTCGACGCCCTGAACAACACGTTCAAGACCGATGAGACGATCGAGAGCACGCTCAACATTCCACTGCTCAGCGTCGTACCGCTGGTATTGAAGAAAAGCCGTCGGCAATTGGCGCGGTTGTTTGAGGACAATGACAACCCGCGTTTTTCCGAGACCATTCGCAACCTGCGCACTTGGTTGATGTTGCAAAGCAGTGAAATGCCGTCGCAAGTGGTGCTGGTGACTTCGACCGTGGCCGGTGAGGGCAAAAGCACCATCGCCAACAACCTCGCCAGCTCGCTGACCTCCCTTGAACGTGTTCTGCTGATCGATGCCGACATGCGTCAGCCGACCCTTTCGCTGAACTTCGATTTCCCGCCCGACGCACCGGGGCTGGCCAATGTCATTGCGGGCACGGCCCGTCTCGAAGACTGCATCGTGTCGGTGGGCAACCTGGACTTGCTGCCGGCTGGACGAATGTTGCAGCCCTCGTCGGACTTGTTCACCACGCCGCGCCTGCCGTCCCCCGCCGACGCGCTCAACGCGGTGCGCCAGCCTCCACCACAGGACTTGCTCAGTTCGCCACGCATGGCGCGCATGCTCGAAGCGCTCAAGTCGCGTTATCGCCACATCATCATCGACTCACCCCCTGCGGAGATGATCAGCGATGCGCTGCTGCTGGCCCAACATTCGGACGCCGTGATCTATGTGGTCAAGGCCGACAGCACGCCGATCAGCCAGGTACAAAGAGGCATTGCGATGTTGCAACAGAGCCACGTGCCCGCGTTTGGCACCGTGCTCAACCAGGTCGACCTGCGCAAGGCGCGCAAGTACGGCTACAACCATTCCCACACCTTTTACAACTACGACTTCGCACCCCGGTAATTATGGTGAAGGGTCTTCTGTGGTGAGGGGTTCTGTGGTGAGGGGGCCACTGGTTCACTGGTTCACTGGGCCACCGGTAAGTCCCACACCAAACTCATCTGCCATAACAACAAACTGCCTCACCTCTGCATAACAAAAACAAAACCTGCTTCACCTCTGCCGAGCTACGGAAAAGCCTGCGGGAGCCACGCCGTGTCTGCCCGTCCAGTGCTGGTGCACTACTTCTGCCTTGAGGTTAAGCCCATGACTCCGCTCTATACCGCTCATCTGACACACCGCCGCGGCCTGACGTTCTGGGGTCAGTGGGCGTGCGCAATGACGCTGACCACCGCGCTGCTGATGCTGCTGGTGTGGTGGCGCGTCGGCAGCCTGACCAGCGATTACCGGATTCTGCTCATTCTGACCGTGCTCGGCTCGGTACCGATCTACAGCCTGATGCAGGTCTACCACAAGCGTCATGGCCTGTTGGTCGGGCTCGGTAGATTGCTGGCCGGCTGGCTGATCCTGCTGGCTGTCCTGGCAGCCATTGCCTTCATCACTCAAACCTCGCCCGGCTCCACTCGCGCATGGTCTGCAAGGAACGCCGTTCGGTGATCATCGGCACCTCCCCGACTGCCCATGAGCTGGCGAAAAAACTCTCTCGGCCGAACCGTGCGCTGGCCCTGGGCTTCATCGCCGCCGCCGACGACAGCGGCCCGGCGCCGAGCATTTTGCCGCTGCTGGGCCGGGTCGACGAGATTCGCGACATCATCACCCGTCTAAATGTGCGGCGCGTCTATATCGTCCTGACGATGGCGCATGCCGCCACCATTGAAGCGCTGTACATCGACTTGCTGGACATGAACGTCGACGTGGTGTGGATCCCGGATTTGGGCAGCATGGTGCTGCTCAATCACTCGATCTCGGAAATCGAGCGGATGCCGGCCATCTACCTCAACGAAAGCCTGATCAGCTCGCACCCCGCCAGCTTGTTTTGCAAGGACCTGTTCGAACGCAGCCTGGCGGCCATGGCCTTGATAGTGCTCAGCCCGCTGCTGTTGACGGTCGCAGCGGCCGTCAAGCTGAGTTCCCCGGGACCGGTACTGTTCAAGCAAAACCGCCACGGTTGCAACGGCGAAGTGATCCTGGTCTGGAAGTTTCGTTCCATGCGCGTCCATGACGACCACGAAGTGCGCCAGGCCACCCGTGAGGATGATCGCATCACAGCCGTCGGGCGCTTCCTGCGCCGCAGTTCCATTGACGAACTGCCACAGCTGTTCAACGTGTTGTTCGGCCAAATGGCCCTGGTTGGCCCCCGTCCGCATGCCGTCACCCACAACATTTACTACACCGGGAAAGTGCGCGCCTACATGGCCCGCCATCGCCTCAAGCCGGGCATTACCGGGCTGGCCCAGGTGACCGGGCACCGTGGTGAAACCGAAACAGTGGAAAAAATGCAGCTGCGCGTCGCCCAGGACCTCAACTACATCAACCAATGGTCGCTGTGGCTCGACATCAAAATTCTGATCAAGACGCCCTTCACGCTGTTCTCGAAAAACATCTACTGACGCCCTGCTCTGACACTCCGAGGTTTGACCATGAATGTAAGCGTATTCGGTATCGGTTATGTGGGCCTTGTCCAAGGCGCCGCGCTGGCGCAAGTCGGCCACAACGTAATGTGCGTCGATGTCGACGCCGCCAAGGTCGACGCACTCAAGGACGGCACTCTTCCCATCTATGAACCGGGCCTGAAAAGCCTGGTGCTCGACAATTATCAAAGCGGGCGCCTGCAGTTCGGCACGGACCTGGCCGGCGCCGTGCAGCACGGTGATGTGCTGCTGATCGCCGTTGGCACGCCCCCTGACGAAGACGGCTCGGCTGACCTTCAATACGTCCTGAGCGTGGCGCAAACCATCGCCCTGAACATGGACCGTCACCAGATCATCGTCGACAAATCCACGGTACCGGTGGGCACCGGCGACCTGGTTCGGGCTCGCATCGAGCAGGTGCTGGCCGACAACGATCGCAGCCATCTGACCTTCGACGTGGTCTCCAACCCGGAATTTCTCAAGGAAGGCTGCGCGGTGGAAGACTGCATGCGCCCCGACCGGATCGTAATCGGCACCGACAGCCCGCACGCCGAAGAGGTCATGCGCGAACTGTACGAGCCGTTCAATCGCAACCACGAAAAAATCATTGTCATGGACATTCGCAGCGCCGAACTGACCAAGTACGCCGCCAATTGCATGCTGGCGACCAAGATCAGCTTCATGAACGAAATGGCCAACATCGCGGAAAAACTCGGTGCCGACATTGAAATGGTCCGCCACGGTATCGGCTCCGACCCACGCATTGGCTATCAATTTATCTACCCCGGCCTGGGTTACGGCGGTTCGTGTTTTCCCAAGGATGTGAAGGCGCTGATCCACGCCGCCACCAGCGTCGACATTGACGCGCGGGTGCTCAAGGCCGTGGAGTCGCGCAACAACGAACAGAAAACCACCCTGTACAGCAAGATTTTCGACCACTTCAACGGCGCGCTTCGCGGCAAGACCTTCGCCCTGTGGGGTTTGAGCTTCAAACCCAACACCGACGACATGCGCGAGTCCCCCAGCCGCGTGTTGATGGAAGCCTTGTGGCATGCCGGCGCCAACGTCCAAGCCTACGACCCGAAAGCCATGGAAGAAACCCAGCGCATTTACGGCTCGCGCGATGACCTGACCCTGGTGGGTACCAAGGAAGCGGCGCTGAAAAATGCCGATGCCTTGATCATCGTGACCGAGTGGCAAGCATTCCGGGCGCCGGACTTCGACCTGATCAGCCAGCAGCTCAAGCAACCGCTGATTTTTGACGGGCGCAACCTGTTCGACCCGCAGCGCTTGAGCAAGCGTGGCTTTACCTACATCTCCGTGGGTCGGCAGACCCACGCCATCCTCTAAAAGGAGTCAGGTCATGCCCACACTGAATATTGTCACGCAGTACTCATCGGCCCTGCTGGACGCCAACCAGGCGTATTCCTTCATTAACTTCGCGTCCATCGGCAGCTACTTCAAACAGACGCCAGACACCATCGCCTATTTTTGCGACGGCATGCTGATGTCGACATTCATGTCGCAGGTGACCGGCCGCAGCGTTGGTCGGGTCAGCTTCGACTTCACCTCCATCGCCGACCCGGTACTCAGCGACGCCGAGCGACAGGGCAAACGGGTGTATTTCGTCGGTGCCCGGCAGGCCGAACTGGAACTGTTTATCAGCAAGATCAAGACCCGCTATCCGCAGCTGATCATCGCTGGCTATCACAATGGCTACTTCGATGCGACGCAGGCCGAGGGCATTCAGGCCGACATTTGCCGCAGTGAAGCGAACATCCTGATCGTCGGCCTCGGCGCCGGATTACAAGAGCAGTTCGAGCAGGATGCGCAGCGTTCGGGCTTTCGCGGTGTTTCCTTTACCTGTGGTGGGTTCATACGCCAGGAGGCCATGGCCACGCGTGAGTACTACCCCGCAATGATCAACCGCCTGCACTTGCGCGCGTTCTATCGCATGTATCGCGAGCCGCACACCATCAAACGCTACCTCATCGACTACCCGAGCAATTTCTTGCAGCTGCTGGCGATGCTCGTTCGGCACAAAGTCACCATCAACGTTGGGGAATGACCATGCACATTCTGTTCACCCTCAAGGATTTCAAGTCTGGCGGAGGTGTCGAGCGCGTTCAGCAGCGCTTGTCCGAACAGTTTCTGAAGGACGGTCAGCGCGTGAGTTTCTTCGTCATCAACGGCGACACACCGGACACTGAAGGCGTGCAAAGCCTCAATGACGGCGGCGGCAGCGGCGTGCTCGGATTGTTCAAATCCATCGGTCTATTGCGCCGGCTGATTCGCCGTGAGGGCGTCACCCACCTCATTTCCGCCAAGGAGCAGGCCAACCTGTGCACGTGGTTCGCCACCCTCGGCAGCCCTTGCAAGGTCATCTATAGCCGCCACACCACACTCGATTGCACGGAACAGAAAACCGGCCCCGCCAGTCTGCGTCTGCTCTACGCGCTGTACTTGTGTGGCAGCGGCAAGGTGGTGGCGGTGTCCACAGTGCTGCGTCAGTCCCTTGCGGACATGATGCCGTGGGGCCGGCAACGAATCCGCTATTGCCCGAACGCGGTCATCACCGATCAACTGCTGCGCGCCGCCAAGGCCCCACTGCCGAGCGATATCCCGCGCAACTATTGGCTGGGTCTGGGCCGTTTGGTGGAACCCAAGGGTTTTCACTTGTTGCTCGATGCCTACGCCATGGCATTGCACAGCGAGGTCGTACCCGATCTGGTGATCGCTGGCGACGGTCCATTGCGCGAAGCCCTGACCCTTCAGGCAGAACGCCTTGGCATCGCGCACCGCGTGCATTTCACCGGTTTCCTGAGTAACCCCTATTCCCTGCTCAAGAACGCACGACTGTTCATTCTGAGCTCGCTGCAGGAAGGCATGCCGACCGTACTGATCGAGGCCCTGGCGTTGGGTACGCCGGTGTTGGCTTGCGATTGTGAGACCGGGCCCAGAGAACTGCTGGACCACGGCCGGCTCGGTCAACTGGTCAACGTCAACGACGTGCCGGCGCTGGCCGAAGGCATGCTGCAAAGCCTGTTTTTGCAGGGTCAGGTAGCGATCAACGGGGACATGATCAGTGACGCGATCCGTCAGTACACCAGCCAGGACGCCGCGCAGGCGTATTACCAGGTATGGAACCAATGAAAAAGCTGCTGATTATCCTGCACGACCTCGCCGCAGGCGGGGCGGAAAAAATGATGATGCGCCTGGCCGGTGCGCTGGTGGACGCGGGCAATGACGTGACCCTGCTGATGCTCACCGGTGGCGGCATCAACGCGCAATACCTCGACCCACGGGTAAAAAAAGTCGAATTGCTCAGCCCACGCAGTTCAAGAGCGGTACCAGCCCTGGCGCGATTTCTTCGAGAAAACTACTTCGACGCGCAACTGGCGGCGCTCACCCACGTCAACGTAGTGGCGATCGCCGCCTCTGCCCTGTCAGGGACGCTGGCACGGCTGCACGTCAGCGAGCGCAACGCGTTTTCCCACGACAAGCACGTCAACCCCGACTTCATGGTGCGTGTCGCTTACGGTGTGGCGCCGCTGCTGTATCGGTTCATTCCCAACCCGGTTATTTGCGTGTCGCGAGGCGTAGCCCAGGACCTGGTCGACACCACCATCGCCCGTCGCCAGGACGTGACCATTGCCGACAATCCGGTACTCGACAACGACTTTCGTGAAAAACCGCCGCGACCACCCAGCCATCGCTGGCTGCTTGAAGCGTCTGGCCCTGTGATTGTTGCCGTGGGCCGCCTGGCGCCACAAAAAGGCTTCGACACCTTGATCACCGCGTTCGCGGCATTGCCGGACCGTAGTGCGCGCCTGATCATTTTTGGCGAAGGCGCGCTGCGCGAACAACTGCTGGAGCAGGCACGCAAACTAGGCGTGGAGGATCGTTTCGATCTGCCGGGGTACAACCCAGAGCCCATGGCGGAAGTGGCGGCAGCCGATTGTTTTGTGTTGTCGTCGCGTTTCGAGGGCAGCCCCAACGCGCTGGTCGAAGCCTTGTCCACGGGCACACGGGTGGTCTCGACCCGTTGCCCCCATGGCCCGCAAGACATCCTGATCAATGGCATCGTCGCCCCCCTCGTGGCGGTCGACGACCCGATTGCCCTCACGCAGGCGATCTCCCTGCAACTCGCCACGCCGCGCGAGGTACACCATGGGGCCCGCCTCGATGCGGCCGCCCGGTTCATGAATGCCAGCGCCGTGAAAACCTACCTCAACGCTTTGCTCGGGAGCCCCTCGCCATGAACCGACTGGAGATTCGCTATTCCACGCTGCGCGACGGTTTTACCTTGTTTGGTGTGCTGTTTTACATCCAGGTGATTTCGTTTGTCCTCGGCTTGGGTGGCGCATCAAGTTTCGACGACATCGACAAAGACCTCGAAGGCAACATGACCAACCAGGTCTGCGGGCTGATCACGTTGCTGGTGCCGTTGTTCTTCTTCATCCGCAACAAGGTCTTCCTCAGTAAAAGCTTTTACCGGGGCAACTTCTTTCTGCTGCTGTTCATGCTCAGCGTGATCGCCTCCATCGGCTGGTCCCACGACCCGATGCTCAGCCTCAAACGGTTTATCGCGATGATCAGCGTGGTGTTTTTTGCCGGCTTCATCGCCTACAACTACAGCCTCGAAAAAATCACCTTCATGCTTGGCTGTGCCATTGGCGTGGCGGCGTTGATCGGCTTGATTCTGGCGCTGGTGATGCCCAGCGCCGCGTTCATTTCCGGCGGGATTCGCGACGGTGCGTTCAAAGGGATTTTCATGGAGAAGAACGCCGGCGCACGGATCAACGCCATCGCGATCCTGCTGTTGCTGCCGATGATTCGCCAGCGCAACCGCTGGGCGCTGTTCTGCGCGTTTTTCTCACTGATTGCGATCTTGCTCGCGCAGTCAGCAACCGGGGTGGTGCTGATCATTGCCGGCACGATCAGCTACGGGTATTTCCTGACGCTGATCCGTTTACACATGAACCGATCGCAACTGATGTTCCTCGGTTGCACCCTGCTCTACCTGCTGGTGTGCCTGTTTCTCTACAACAACTTTGCGCTGCTGCTGGAGATGGCCGGTCGTGACCCCTCTCTCACCGACCGAACGATGATCTGGGAGCTGCTCGCACCCTTTGTCGACAGTCAGTTCCTCAAGGGTTATGGCTACGGCGCGTTTTGGTCCAGCCCGGATGCCGATGCGTTCATTACCCGTTGGGGCTACATCGGCAACGCCCACAGCGGCTACATGGAGACGCTGCTCAACGGCGGCATCATCCAGCTGACCGCGTTGGTCCTGTTGCTGGGTGAGGCGCTGATCAAACAGTACCGCGCCGTGACGGCGAACCAGTCCGCACAGTTTCGCGCCAGTGCCCTGGTGATCATCGGTTTGTTCGCGGTTACCAACTACGTGGCGTACGTGATTCCCAACTACCGCTCTGCCGAGTTCCTGGTGTTCTGCACGCTGGCGTTGTCATTCCGCCACCACCACGCCAGGGGTTTTGCGCAGTCGCCGGTCGCCCGACACCATGTTCCCGCTGACGTCGCATTCAATAGCGCAGCGGCCAAGGTCATTCACAAGGAGCAACGCCCGTGCTGACAGCAGCCTCTCTTGCACCGAGTTCGGTGTGCGTGGTCATCCCGATGTACAACGCGGCCGGCAGTATCCGCCAGACCCTGGACTCGCTGAGCGAGCAAACCCGGCGGCCGGATCACGTGATCGTCATCGACGATGGCTCAAGCGATGCCGGGCCGCAAATCGTTGCCGACTACGCCGCGTCGTTCCCCTTGACCCTGCTGCGCCAGGCAAACGAGGGACCGGCCAGTGCGCGCAACAAAGGCGTATTCCGCTCCGAAGAAACCTTCATTGCGTTCCTCGATGCCGATGATCAGTGGCACCCGCAAAAACTGGAAAAACAGTTGGCGCTGCATGAAGAGCTTTGCCGTCTCGGGCACTCGGTAGGGCTGATCGATTGCGACGTGCTGATCGAGTACAGCAACRGTACCCGGCAAGTCGAAGACCGACACAAATGCGGACGGCACTTCGACGATTTCATCCACGCCAACATCGTTAATGGCACCTCCACGGTGCTGGTCCTGCGCGAAGTGGTTGTCGCCCTGGGCGGGTTCGATCCGTCTCTGCACTATGCCGAAGACCGCTTGCTGTGGACCCGGATCGCCGAGTACTGGGAAATCCACACCGTGCCCCAGGTGCTGGTCCGGCGTGAGATCAGCAGCGGCAATATCACCGCACAGCCAAAAAAGTACTACCCGCACAAGGTCAGATTCATCGAGCTGTACCTGGCGCGTTACGGCGAAGTCCTGACCCGCCAACAGCGCACCCATTTCGTGTTGGCCAATCATGCGGAGTTTCTCGATGCCTTCTCCAGGCGTGGCGAGCATTCGCACGTGGTCAGCGTGTACCGCCGCATGCTTGAACAGTCCTGGCAGACGCTGGTTTTCTGCCGCGGCAAACAAACCTTGCGCTACCTCTATGCGCGGGCAAAAACCCTGCGCAAGGCAGTCGAATCGACCACCGCTCATTGATCCGGTCCCGCGCCCATGGCCAATCATCGTCTGGTTACATTGATCTGGATCTTCACCGAAAAATTCGGCCTGATCTTCCTGTCCATGATCACGTTTGTCGTGTATGCCCGACTGCTGACGCCGGCGGAACTGGGTGTGGGCACGGTGATCATCGCGATTGTCGAACTGATCGGCCTCATCTACTCCTCGGTGCTGGAAGACCCGCTGGTGCGGCTTGAGCGGCTGGAGGACAAACATATTTCCACGGCGTTCTGGAGCGCCGTACTGGTCAGCCTGGCGTCCATCGTCGTCATCACCTGCGCAGCCATGCTGTACACGCCCTCCCCGGTGCTGCAATGGATGATGGCGGTGGCTTCGGTGAAGATCCTGTTCACCATGATGGCGCGGGTCTACGTCGCGCAAATGCGCCGCAGCGGCAACTTCAAGATGCTGGCGTCACGCACGTTGCTGGGCAAGGTGTTTGGTGGCGTAGGCGGAGTGGCGGTGGCGCTTTTGGGGTTGGGGGCCTGGGCGGTGATTGCGCAGGCGCTGATCATGGAGTTCGTCTCGATCATCGTGTTGATGCTCGGCGAGCGGCGGCGCATTCCCTTCCATATCGACGGCCCGTTCCTGCGTGAACTGCTGAAGGCCGGCACGCCAGTAGCGATAAACGCTTTAAGTTCACAATCGCTGCAACGCGGGGTCAACGTGGTGTTGGCCATGACCGCCGGCGCCAACGCAGTCGGCATGTTCAACATGGCGATGCGCATCATCGACCTACCGCGCAGCGCCATCTACAACGGATTGATGAGCTACGCATTGCCGGTGTTCGCCCGGCGCAGTGCCGAGCCCGCGCGGCTGCTCGGGATCATCGGCGACTCGACCGCCCTCAGCGGCTTCCTGCTGACGCCGCTGTTCATCGGCATCGCGCTCACGGCTGAAGATTTGATCCTGCTGATCTTCGGCGCCAAATGGGCCGAAGCCATTCCACTGCTGCAAGTGCTGGCCTGCACCGCCGCCATCGGCAACACCGCGATGTACGCCACCACCGCGCTGGTGGCGGTCAATCGCAGCCAGCTCACGATCAAGGCCGAAGTGACGACCACCTTGCTGGCACTGGCGCTGGTCTACAGCTTCGGCAGCCTCTATGGCGGGATGGCTGCCGCCTTGGCCCTACTGGCGCGGATGCTGATCATCACGCCACTGCAAATCCGGGGGCTGAACACCGCCATCGGTTACGGCTGGCGGCGGTTCCTCGACTCCAATTATCGCAGCGTGATTGCCTCACTGATCATGGCCGCGACCGTCCTGTTTGTGTCACCGCGCCTGGATTTTCAAGGTTACCTGCACCTGATCTGCAACATCGTTGTCGGCGCACTGAGCTATGCCGTGGCCTATAGCGTTTTACACCCGCACTGGCCGCAAGAATTCAAAACGGTTTTCACCGCTCGCTGAATTCAGTCCCTGAGACAGGAAGACCTCACCATGCGCAAAAAAACTACGCTGATCACTGGCGGGGCCGGCTACATTGGTTCCCATACCGTCCTGGCGCTGATCAACGCCGGGCACCACGTCATAGTGCTCGATAACCTGTGCAACAGTAGCCGAGAGTCCATCGCGCGCCTTGAGGCGCTGACCCATACCCAGGTCGAATTCATCAATGGCGATATTCGCGATTCAATACTGCTCGACGACCTCTTTGGTCGCTACGACATCGATGCCGTGGTGCATTTCGCCAGCCTCAAATCTGTCGCGGAAAGTGTGCGAATACCGTTGGACTACTACACCAACAACGTCGCCGGCACGCTTAACCTGTGCAGGGCGATGGGCCGCAACAACGTGTTCAAGCTGGTGTTCAGCTCGTCGGCCACGGTATATGGCGAGCCGACGCGTTCACCGATTGCCGAGGACTTCGGCACCGGCAAACCGGTCAATCCGTACGGTCGCACCAAGCTGATGATCGAAGAATTGCTCGGTGATTTGTGCCACTCCGATCCGCGCTGGAGCATCGCCCTGCTGCGCTACTTCAACCCGATTGGTGCTCACGAAAGCGGGATGATCGGCGAAGATCCAAAGGGTCGCCCGAACAACCTGTTGCCGGCGCTGACGCAGGTTGCGATTGGCCGGATGTCGGAGCTCACGGTGTACGGCTGCGACTATCCCACCGTGGATGGCACCTGTGTGCGCGACTACATTCACGTGGTCGACCTTGCCAACGGCCATCTCAAAGCGCTGGAGGTGTTGGAGCATCAAGGCGGGGTCAACTCGTGGAATCTCGGCACTGGAATTGGCTACAGCGTGCTGCAGATCATTCACAGTTTCGAGGACATTACCGGCATCACCATCCCCTACCACTTCGCCCCGCGCCGCGAGGGCGACCTTGCCAAATTCTGGGCCGACCCGAGCAAGGCTGGACGCGAACTGGGCTGGAGCGCACAACGGGATCTGGAGCAGATGATCGTCGACACCTGGCGCTGGCAGTCGTGTAATCCGCAGGGGTATCGATCTGCCTTCGACCAACCGGCCTTGTCTACGGTGAAGTGATGCGCGTGCTCAGGGAGGGTCTGTTGCTACTGCTGTTGTCGGTTTCGTCGGTGAGCAACGCAGCGACCGCGCCACCCGCCACCGGGCTGGTGTTGTGGCTGGACGCAGCGGATACGTCGGAGGTTACCGTCGACGCACAGAACCGTGTTCAGCGTTGGCGAGACAAGTCTGGCAAAGCCAACGATGCCGCGGTGGACGATGCGGCAGTTGCCTCGCGTCCGGTACTGATGGCCAGCGGCATCAATGGCCATCCGGTGCTGCGTTTCAATGGCGCGTCGGCGTTTTTGGGCAAAACCCTGCGCACCGCCAAAGGCCCGGTGACGGTACTGATCGTCTCCCGCCGGCTGCCCGAACAGGCCGGTGCAGACCCGTGGCAGCGGCTGTTCAGCTCACGCCCCGTCAGCACCGACAACGACAACGTGCTGCCGAACTTCGCCATCAGCCTGGCACAGCCCGCCGCGTACGAACCGACGGTTTCGGTGCTGGAACTGAACGACGTGCCGATTGGCCCGTATGGGCTCGGGCGCAATGCCGTGGGCAGCTCCGAGAATTTTCGCGGCGACATTGCGGAAGTGCTGGTGTACGACCGCCCGTTTGCCTCCCTCGCTGAACGCCAAAGTGCCTTTCAATACCTGGCGGCCAAATGGTCCGTCGCCATTCCCAAGCTGGCCGACACCTGGACCCGGGTCGGCCCGCTGGGAACCTTGCCGACGCCCACCAACGCCAATCTGCCGCTATCCGATCAAGCCAACACCGGCCGGTGGGTGTTCGATAACAAGCTCTCCGATGACTTCAATGGCACCACCCTCGACCGCGCCCGCTGGCACGTCAACGATGCGAGCGGGACCGACTCGCTCGGGCGCAAACCGGCACTGTTTACCCCACAAAATGCATCGCTGGGCAACGGCAACCTGAACATTGTCTTTCGCAAGGAAACCTTGCCTCAGAAGTACGTCCAGCTGGGCTACAAGGACTACAGTTCCGCCATGGTGCGGACCATTGAGCGCGGCTTGTACGGCTACTACGAAACACGCGCAAAACCCATGAACTCGGCCGGTTCCAGCGCCTTCTGGCTGGCCTGGACGGGCATGGCCGACAACGCCACGGAAATCGACATCTTCGAAATTGGTGGCAAGACCAAAAACGGCGCATTTGACCGTCTGTACAACATGAACGCCCATCTCTGGGCGACACCACAAAGCACCGAGCATATCGCTAATGGCAGCACCTGGATCAGCCCGTGGCGCCTGGCGAGTACCTTTCATGTCTATGGCTTCGACTGGCAGCCCGACACGTTGCGCTGGTACGTCGATGGCGTGCTGGTCAGGGAATCGAAGAACACCCATTTCTTCTTCCCGATGCAGATCGTCTTCGACAGTGAAGCCTTTTGGAATTGGTTTGGCGTGGTCGACGATGCGGACCTGCCATCCACCTTCAGAGTCGATTACGTCAAGGTGTGGCAACGCGGCCAATAATTGCGCTTGGCCTGACCGTTGATCCGCAAGTTTCGCCTTCGCCCTATAAAAACATATTTTGATGCTTTAATTGATATTGTCGAACAATCCCACGAACAGAGGGTGCCGTGATGAATATCAAAACCTTGGCTTTGTTGTTGTTGGCGTTGTGCGCTCAACCCGTCTGGAGCCAGACGCCCCCCACCACACCACCCGCCGCCGACAGCGCGGCCCTAACCACCCGCCTCGCGCTGCGCGACCTGTGGGTCGAGCATATTTTCTGGATCAGAGACTACGTGATTGCCAACCAGGCGGGCGACAAGGCGCAAGCCAAAATCGCTGCTGAGCAGGTCGTCAACAACGCCACCCAAATTGCCAACAGCATCGCCCCGCTTTACGGCCAGCCTGCCGCCGATCAACTGCTCAAGCTCCTGGCCGGTCACTGGGCCGCGGTGAAACATTACAGCGACGCCACCGTCGCCAAGGATGCCAAAGGCAAGCAGGCCGCCGTCGCCGAATTGACCAGCAATGCCAAGGCCATCGCGGCTTTCCTGGCCAGCGCCAACCCCAACTTGCCTGAAGGCACATTGGTCACAATGCTCTCGGCCCACGGCGGGCACCATGTCAGTCAGATCGATCAAATCGCCGCCCATGACTATGCCGGCGAAGCCAGCACCTGGCACATGATGCGCGTGCATATACTGGCGCTGGCCGACGCGCTGACGGCGGCACTGGTCAAACAGTTCCCGGACAAATTCTGAAACCGAGCGAGGACACGTCATGCTTGAAGGACTGGGTCGTACCCAGCAGGACTTGCTCAATGCACTGCTGCACCATGCCAATGGCATGAGCATTGATGAGCTGGCTGAGCAACTGGCCGTCACCCGCACCGCGATTCGCCAGCACTTGGCGGCGCTGGAGGGTGCCGGCCTGGTCCTGCGCGGGGACACGCGCCCGACAGGCCGGCGTCCGGAGCAGCTGTATCGGCTCACCGAGCATGCGAAGGAGTTGTTTCCCCGCCAGTATCAACTGCTTGCCAGTGTCCTGATTGACGAAGTGGCCGACATCATCGGCCCCGAGGCACTCGCCTCGCTGATGCGCAGCATGGGCCACAAACTGGCGCTGGACCGTGAGCAGCACGTGGTGGACGAAGCCAAAATCGTGCAGCACATGAATCAGGCCGGGTACGAAGCCGAAGTGATCTTTCGCAGCTCGGACGACAAGGAAATCGTCGCGCACAATTGCGTGTTCCACCGCCTCGCGGCCGCTCATCCGGTGGTGTGTGAGCTGGACCTGGCCTTGATTGGCGCCTTGGGTGGTGGTGAGGTCGACCATACGGAATGCATGGTTCGGGGCGGGAATGTCTGCCGGTTCAAACTGCGGCCGATTGAGGGTAAAGAAGGCTAACGCCTGTGGGAGCGAGCCTGCTCGCGAATGCGTTGTGTCAGCTGACATCAATGTTAACTTTGCCGCCGTCATCGCGAGCAGGCTCGCTCCCACAGGGGGCACGTGACGCGATGACCAACGCCAGTACAATCAGCCCGGCCGCAACCAAAAACGTGACCCGCATTCCATTGCCGGCAAACACCGCGCCCATCGCCGAGGCACCGGTAATCAACCCCAGATTGCGCGACAGGCTGAGCAACCCGGCCATCACCCCGCGCTGATCCGCACTGACGCCTGTCATGATCAAGGTGTTGTTGGCCGCCTGAAACAGCGCATAACTGGCGGTGATCAGCGCAACGGGCGCGATGTAGCCAGGAATACCGAAACCCGCTGGCATGATAGACAACACCCCAGCGCCAAGCGCCATGGCGGCGAGGCCGAACACAGTCATGCGCTGCGCGCCAAAGCGGTCCACCAGCCGACCGGCCGGAACACCGGCCAGCACTGCCACCAGCGGGCCAACCGACAAAGTCAGCCCGACCGACGCCACGTTCAGCCCCAGCGTGCCCGAGAGGTAAAACGGCCCAACCACCAGCGTCGCCATCATCACCGTCGACACCAACGCACTCATTGCCAGGCTTGCACTCAATCCACGTTCACGCAACAGCGCCAGCCTGATCAAGGGTGCTGCGGATCTTGCCTCGATGAACAGGAAAACTCCTGCGCCGACACCCGCGACCAGCAGCAATCCCCAATGACCCAACGTCATGGCCAGCGCATACGCACCGAGCGTCAGCGCCCACAGCAGCGTCCCCGGAAAATCGAAACCACCGCGCCGGGCCACCGGCCGATCCGCCGGTAAGCAGCGATACGCGAGGACAAAATTCAAAACGCCCAGCGGCACATTAATCAGAAAAATCGACTGCCATCCAAAACCAGACATCAACACGCCGCCCAGCGAGGGACCGAGCGTGGTGCCCATCGCCGACATCGTGCCGAGCAAGCCCATGGCGCTGCCCGTCTGCGCTTTCGGCACCGTATCCCCGACAAACGCCACCGTCAGCGCCAACAGGATCGCCGCGCCAAGGCCTTGCACCGCGCGGGCGACAACCAGCCAGCCCAACGAAGGCGCGAGCCCACAGGCGAGCGAAGCCAGGGTGAAAATGACGATGCCGCTCAACAACAAGCGTTTGCGACCGATCAGGTCACCGAGGCGTCCAACGCTGACAATCAACGTCGTGATCGCAAGCAGGTAAGCCAAGACAATCCATTGCACGTCTGCAAACGCGGCGTCAAAGGCCTGCGCCAGTGTCGGCAATCCGGCATTGGCGATGCTGGTGTCGAGGGACGGCATCAACATCGACAATGAAAGGCTGGCGAGCGTCCAACGGACCGGGATGGATGGCGTGAGGGTTTTCATGGGCTGGCCACCGTTGAAAGATTGGCTTTCAGCGTATGCGCGTGACAGGCATGGCGGAAGGCGCAGCGTTTGCACTTGATACCTGCACGCAACGCCATGCCACGGCGCAGTCATGCTAACGTTCAGCCATGACCTCGCCCGATCTGAACCTGCTGATTACCCTCGATGCCCTGCTCGCCGAAGGCAGCGTGGCGCGCGCCGCCCAGCGCTTGCGCCTGAGTCCCTCGGCGATGAGCCGGGCGCTGGCGCGTTTGCGTGAAACCACCGGCGACCCGTTACTGGTGCGCGCCGGCCGGGGGCTGGTGCCGACGCCACGTGCACTGGAACTGCGCGAGCAGGTCAGCCAACTGGTGCAGCACGCCGAAGCGGTATTGCGCCCGGCCGAGCAACTCGACCTCAAGCACCTTGTGCGCAGCTTCACCCTGCGCACCAGCGACGGCTTCGTCGAAAATTTCGGCCCGGCGCTCATTGCTCGACTCAGCGAGGAAGCGCCCGGGGTGCGCTTGCGCTTCGTGCAGAAACTTAACAAGGACAGCGCGCTTTTGCGTGACGGAACCGTCGACCTGGAAACCGGCGTGGTGGGCGACACCACCAGCCCCGAAGTGCGCACCCGCGCGTTGTTCCAGGATCGCTTTATCGGTGTGGTGCGCGCCGGACATGGCTTGAGCGACGGCGAGATCACTACCGCCCGTTACGCCGCTGGCCGCCACATCTTGGTCTCGCGACGCGGGCGGGACCGCGGGCCGATGGATGACGCCTTGAAATCATTGGGGCTGGAGCGCGACATCGTCACCGTCGTCGGCGGTTTCTCGGCCGCGCTGGCTCTGGCCCGCGCCTCGGACCTGATCGCGACCGTGCCTGAGCGCCATACTCAAAACCTGCGCGCCGGACTGAACAGTTTT
Source organism: Pseudomonas sp. P5_B2 (assembly GCF_056400445.1). Classification (NCBI taxonomy): domain Bacteria; kingdom Pseudomonadati; phylum Pseudomonadota; class Gammaproteobacteria; order Pseudomonadales; family Pseudomonadaceae; genus Pseudomonas; species Pseudomonas sp. P5_B2. Next base: position 22,564 of record NZ_JBFULH010000019.1, read on the forward strand.
GCGCTGCCGATCCCCACCCCACCGATCACGATTTCGATGCTCTGGCACCCACGAATGGATGCGGACTTGGCGCATCGGTGGTTGCGCGAATGTGTTCGCGGGGTGTGCGCGCAGGCCGAATAATTTTCACTTCGACCAGATCGCTTGCGGAACGTACACCACGCCCTCGAACAACAACCGTGCCGTGCGCATCAACCCGCACCCCGCCAATTGCCCTTCCTTCAGACGCAGTTCCACGGTGAATTCCCCGGTCGGATGTTCAATCGACAACCGCCGCACATCTCCCTCGCCAACACTGGCCAGCCCCGTCGCGACCGTGCCTTCGATCAAACAGGCCGCCGCCACACTGACCGCGCCAAAGACACCAATGCTGGTGTGGCAACGATGCGGAATGAAACTGCGGGTGCTCAGCGCCCCGCCCGCCTGCGCCGGTGCCACCAGGCACATTTTCGGTACGTTACGCTGGCGTACATCGCCCAGATTCATGCGCGGCCCGGCTTGCAGGCGAATGGCTTCGATGCGGGCCTTGAGTTCGACGTCGGCGTCCAGTTGCCCGGGGCTTTCATAACCGCTGCAACCCAGTGCCTGGGCGCGGATCAGCACCACCGGCATGCCGTTGTCGATGCACGTGACGTACACACCGTCGAACATATCCAGCGCATTGCCGGTCGGCAGCAATGCACCACAACTGGAACCGGCGACGTCCTCGAACTCGACGATCAGCGGCGCGGCATGCCCCGGCACTCCATCAATCCGCGCATCGCCCGAATAGCGCACGGTTCCGTCCGGTGTGGGGACATGCGCCACGGCGATCTGTCCGGTGTTTTCCATGAAAATTCGCACCGGCGTTTCGTCGCCGGTTACCGCCACCAACCCGCGCTCGATGGCAAACGGTCCGACCGCAGCGAGAATGTTGCCGCAGTTCTGCCCGTAATCAACGCGATCCTCTTCGACCAGCACTTGGGCGAACAGGTAATCAACGTCTGCCTCGGCGCGCGCCGAGGGTTTGATGATCGCCACTTTGCTGGTCAGTGAGTCGCCGCCGCCGAGGCCGTCGATCTGACGCTTGTCCGGCGAGCCCATGACGGCCAGCAACACCTGATCACGCAGTGCCGCCTGATCAGGCAAATCACTCGCCAGAAAATACGCGCCCTTGGAGGTGCCGCCGCGCATCAGCAGGCACGGAATACGGGTCTGCGCCATGTTCAGTCTCCGAGCTCGTCGAGACTGTCGACATAGCGCAAGCCCTTCTCGGCCAGCCGGCCACGCATGTTGTAGATATCCAGGCCCAATTCGCCCTTGGCCAGGCGCAAGGCCTTCTGTTCTTCCAGATCGGCACGGGCGCGGCTGGATTCAACAATCTGCGGCACTTCGGCGCGACGCACGATGACCACACCGTCGTCATCGGCCACCACCACATCCCCCGGATTGACCAACTGACCACCGCACACCAGCGGCAGGTTGACCGAGCCCAGGGTCTCTTTGATCGTGCCTTGGGCACTGATGGCGCGTGACCACACCGGGAAGCCCATTTCGCGCAGGGTATGGGTGTCGCGCACCCCGGCGTCGATCACCAGCGCGCGCACGCCGTGAGCTTTCAGCGAAGTGGCCAGCAGGTCGCCAAAGTAGCCATCGGTGCACGGTGAACTAGGCGCCACCACCAAGATGTCGCCCGGCCGGCATTGCTCCACCGCTACATGGAACATCCAGTTATCGCCCGGTGCGACCAGCACGGTGATCGCTGAACCGCTGATGGCGGTGCCCTGTTGAATCGGGTTGATGTTCGACGCCAGCAAACCCTTGCGGCCTTGCGCTTCATGAATGGTCGCGACACCGTAGCGTGCCAGCTCATTCACCAGCGATGCCTCGGCACGGGGGATGTTGCGCACCACAATGCCGGTTTTTCCGATGTGTTCGCTCATGCCAGATTCTCCGTCACACGCGGGAAGATGCTCTGGTAGCCCTCGCCATACACGATGTTGCGGGTCGAGGTAATGCCGACGTTACGTTTGGCTTGCACGCCACGTTGCAGGGCCACGCGGGTGTAGTACTCCCACAGGTGCTCCTGACCGGCCATGCACTGAATCGCCGCGTACTTTTTGTCCCAGACCTCGGTGATGTCCAGCAACACATCCGGGCGCCATTCGCACTGTTCTGGCTGGTGCGGTTCGAAGCTATACACCGGCGGTGCGCCGACGATTTTCTCGCCCGGGTTGTAGCCCTCGGCCTGGGCGATGATGCGCGCCTCTTGCGTCAGGTTCATGGCCAGCGGGTGATCGTAGTTGTAGGGGTCTTTCAGCGAATGGCTGAGAACGAATTCCGGCTGGACCCGGCGAAACACATCAACCAGGCGGAACAGGGTTTCCTTGTCAGCGCGCATCGGGTAGTCACCGATATCGAAGAACTCGACGCTGGCACCGAGAATATCGGCGGCAGCCTGGGCTTCCTCGCGGCGTGCGGCTTTGACTTTCGACTCGGTCATTTCGCCCTTGCGCCAAAGCTTGGCGGACTCACCGCGCTCGCCGAACGACAGGCAAACAATGTGCACGTTGTAGCCCTGCTGCGCGTGCAGTGCGATGGCACCGCCCGCACGCCAGACGAAATCGGCAGAGTGTGCGCTGACAACCAGCGCGTTTTGGGATGATTCGATCATTGCGGGGGCTCCTCCTGCGTTTCGAAGAGCATCGCACCAGGGCCCACCAGCGGAGTAATGCGTTCGAGTGTTCGAGGTATGCGTTTTTTTTATTGCCACCCCTTCAGGGCAGAGGCATAGTCCGGCAGAACGCGGACCAGCCGAGCATGCCCCCCCATGGAAACCCCTGAACTTCCCAGCCTGATGCACGTGCGCGCCTTCGTCCGGGTAGCCGATCACGGCAGTGTGTCCAAGGCTTCGGTGGCACTGTTTCGCGCCCAGTCGGTGGTCACCCGCTCGATTTCCGAGCTGGAGGCGCGGCTGGATGTGCCGTTGTTCGAACGGCACGCCAACGGCATGCGCCTGACCGATTTTGGCGAGCGCCTGTTGCCCCGCGCCCGCCGGGTGCTGGCGGAACTGGACAGCGTGCCGAAGATGCTGGGGGCTGGCGACAAACAGGCCGTCGAGCCGTTGTACCTGTTCCAGGCCCGACGCCTGCAAGTGTTCGTCAAACTCTGTGAAACACACCATATGCAGACCGTGGCCAGCCTGTTGGGTCTGAGCCAGCCTGCGGTGAGTTCGACGCTCAAGGTACTGGAAAGCGGCTGTGGGCAAACCCTGTTCGAGCGCACGCCGCGCGGGTTGCAACCGACCCGGGCCAGTCATGAAATCCTGTTTCCGATCCGCCGGGCACTGAACGAACTGCGTCATATCGAAACCGACATCACCGCCATTCGCGGTGCATTGCAGGGCGTGGTACAGGTCGGCGCCCTGCCCTTGGGCCGCACGCGTATCTTGCCCGAAGCGATCGTGCGCTTGATGGCCGAACACCCCGGCATTCAGGTGATCACCAATGAGAGCCCGTTTGATTTGCTGGCGACGGAACTGCGTGCCGGCGATGTCGATTTCATTTTTGGTGCCTTGCGCTCGGCAGCCTATGCCAGCGACTTGAGCGGTGAGTCGCTGTTCAACGAAGACATGGTGGTGTTGGCGCGGCGAGATCATCCGCTTGCGACGCAAACCGAACTGCACCAGGCGCTCGGTGCCACGCAATGGGTACTGCCGCGCGCCGGTTCGCCCGCGCGAAAAATGCTGGATGACTGCTTCACCGGGTTCGGTATCGCCGCCCCCCGGCCCGTGGTGGAAAGTGCCGACATGGCGATCATTCGCGGGTTGTTGCTGCGCTCGGACATGCTCGCGGCGGTGTCTGCCCACCAACTCGAACAGGAGATTGCCTCCGGTGAGCTGTGCATCCTGCCGCTGCGGCTGAAACAGACCACCCGCGCCATCGGCCTGACCTACCGCAACGGCTGCCTGCATTCACCGGTGGCTCAGGCCATGATGGATATGATTCGTCGGGTGATTCGCGAAGAGGCAGCCCTGTAGCAGCTGGCGCAGCCTGCGTTCGGCTGCGCAGCAGTCGTGATACCTGAATGCGTGTTCTTACTGACACACCCCATCGTCGGGTTGAGCGACTGCTGCGCAGTCGAACGCAGGCTGCGCCAGCTGCTACAAAGATTGTGCAATCGCCAATCAAATGATGACCGTTAGAGCAGGCTCAATGGATAGCTGATGATCAAACGGTTTTCATCAAACTCATTGGTGCTGTAGTCGCGACGGATGCTGGAGTTGCGCCATTTGACGTTGAAGCTCTTCAACGGGCCGCTTTGTACGGTGTAGGCCAGTTCGGATTCGCGCCCCCACTCCTTGCCGTCGGTAACGGTGCCGGTGTGGATGTTGTCGCCGCTGATGTAGCGGTTCATCAGCGTCAGGCCGGGAACGCCCAGCGCGACGAAGTTGTAGTCGTGGCGCACTTGCCAGGATTTTTCCTGGGCGTTGTCGTAGCTGGAGTTGTAGCTGTCGTTGGCCAAAGTGCCGCCGCTGGTGCCGTTGACGCGCATCCAGGCATCATCGCTGGTGAGTTTTTGCAGGCCGACGTAGAACGTGTGGCCGCCATGCTTGGCCGAAAGCAGCGCCGAGGCCGTGCGGTTATCCAGGTCACCGGCGCGGGCACTGCCGTCATCGCTACCCCAGAAGTAGCCCAGATTGGCGCCGAGGGTCCAGTCACCCAGCGGTTGGCTGTGCACCAGTTGCAGGTATTGCTGCTGGTAGATGTCCTTCAGCTCTGCGTTCCAGACACCGATCATCGTGCGCTTGTCGTTGAAGCTGTACTCGCCACCGACAAAGTTGAAACGGTCAGAGGTGAACGCGGTTTTGCCCTGCATGAACATGTCTTCCATGCTCGCATCGTTACGCGGGCTGTTCTGGCGGAACTGGCCGCCGTACAGGTTCAGGCCAGCAATTTCCTGCGAGGTGATCTGCCCGCCCTGAAAGGTTTGTGGCAGCGAGCGACCATCGTCGGAACGCAGGATCGGCAGCACCGGCATCCACTCGCCAACCTTCACTTCGGTTTTGCTGACTTTCATCTTCCCGGCTACCGCCAGACGACCAAAGTCATCGACCGGACTACCGTCGCTGCCAATCGGCAGCAGTTGGGTGCCGCCCGAGCCTTTGCCGCCATCGAGCTTGATCGACAACAGGCCCAAGGCATCGACGCCAAAGCCCACCGGGCCTTGGGTGAACCCGGACCGCGCATCGAGGATAAAGCTCTGAGTCCACTCCTCGGCCTTGCCTTGCGCGTTGGCCGGGTTGGTGAAATTACGGTTGATGTAAAAGTTACGCAGGTTCAGGTTGGCGCTGGCATCGTCCACGAATCCGGCCGCCAAGCCCGCCAGAGGAAACGCGGAGACCATGGCGAACGTGCAAACGAAACGAGGGTTGACCGTGATTTTCATTGTTATTGTTTTCCGATTTTTGGCTAAAGAAAGTCCCTGCGCCCGGTCATGCCGGGCACAGTGAGGTCAAACAGAAAAATGCAACGGGCGGCCCGCGAAGCGCCGCGAGAATGTCGGCGCGATCAGCGCGGTGCTTTGCCCGCCACCGAGTAGAGCACCTGTTGATTGCGGGTTTTCATGAAGTCTTCCAGGCTCTGCCCACGCATGGCCGCATAGACTTGCAAGTTGGGGATGCCCAGCACCGCCGCGAGTTTTTCCAGCACAAAGAAGATCGCCCCGTACTGGATCAACCCGCGCCAGTCACGGCGACGCAACAGATCGCACTCCTCTTCGCTCAAGGCGCCTTCTTCAAACAGCGCCTCGGGTGCATCCAGAAAGCGCCCGCGCCACTCGGGCTCGATCATGCGGTGCAGAAATTTGTTCAGGCGATAGCCCTTGGCACTGCGTTCCAGGGTGAACGGGTACGTCCCTTCCAGTTTCTCGATCCCGGCCAATTGATGCTGCATATGCTGCAAGTGGCGCGCAGTGACGTCGGCAGGCACCGGTCGATCCTGATTTTCCAGGAGCAAGGTGGCGATGCCGGTCATCGACGGCAGGTAATAGTCCTGATGCAGGTTTTTCACCGTGGCCGACAACGCGCCGCGCATGATCAGCCAGGTGATCACCTCCGAGCCTTCCATCCCGCCCAAGGTGGCGTACTCGGCGTGGGTCATTTCGGTCAGGCGCACCGGGTCGTTGACCAGCAGATCAATGAACTGCGCATCCCACTCCGGGTTATTGAAACCACAGCGTTCGCCGTGCACCTGATGGGATACGCCGCCGGTGGCCACAATCGCCACCTTCAAGTCTTCGGGGTAGCTTTCGATGGCCCGGCGCAGGGCTTGGCCCAACTTGTAGCAGCGCAACGCACTGGGAATCGGGAACTGCAACACCCCCACTTGCAGCGGCACGATCTCCACCGGCCAGGCTGGATCACACGGCAACAGCGCCGACATCGGCGAGAAGAAGCCGTGATCCAGTGGCTTGTCGCGGAAAAAACTCATGTCGAACTCATCGGTCATCAGGCTTTGGCCGATGTGTCGCGACAGGGCCGCATGCCCGCCGACCGCAGGCAGCGAGCGTGGGTTACCGCCCTCGTCGGCGACCTCGTACCGCTCATCGACGCCCAGCGAGAACGCGCCGTAGTGGTCGAAGAAAAACGAGGTCACATGGTCGTTGAAGATGTAGAACAGCACATCCGGTTTCTGCTCTTTGAGCCAGACCTTGATCGGTTCGAAACCTTCGAAAATCGGCGCCCAGGCCGCCTCGTTCTGTTTGTCGTGATCGACAGCGAAGCCGATGGTGGGTGTGTGTGAGACGGCGAGGCCACCGATGATGCGTGCCATAACGAGTTCCTGTGTTTAAAAAAGATTATTGCGTCAGCAAGGCCTGGTTCACCCGGCGTCGTGCATGACCGTTAGCCAGGATCGCCAGTGCAGCGATAAAGGCCGGCACGCTCAACAGGGCGAACAGCAACGGCAGACCCAACCCGAGGCTGAGCACCGCACCACCGATGAGAGAACCAAAGATAGCCCCGAAACGCCCGATGCCCAGCATCCAGCTCACCCCGGTAGCGCGGAATTCGGTCGGGTAGTAACCCGGCGCGAAGGCGTTGAGCCCGGTTTGCGCACCGCTCATGCAGAACCCCGCCGCGACCACGCCGATTGCCAACAGGCTCGACTCAAGGCTGAAGGCGCCCAGCAGCAGGATGAATGCACCGCCCAACGCATAGGAGGTCGCGATAACCGCGTTCGGATTACGTCGGTCCATGGCCCAACCGACCAGTATCGCACCCACGGTGCCGCCAATCTGGAACAGCCCGGTAATGGTCGCCGCACGTTCGATCGACAAACCGCCTTCACGCAGCAGCGTCGGCATCCAGCCCATGGTCAGGTAGATCACCAGCAGGCCCATGAAATAGGTGAGCCAGAGTGCATAGGTGCCGAGGCGGAAGCGCTCGCTGAACAGCATGCGTACCGGAGCTTTTTGCTGAGCCTGGGGCTCGGTCATGATGAACTGGGTGGCGTTGGTGAATTTCCCGCCCAACTTGTTCAAGACATTGGCAATCTGGCTGGCAGGTGCATTTTTAGCGGCCAGAAAACGCGCCGACTCAGGCAACAGAAACCACAAGAACGGCACCAGCAGCAGCGGCATGATCCCGCCGAAGAGCAGCACTGATTGCCAGCCGTGACTCGGAATCAGCCACGCAGCGACAAAACCACCCAGGCCCGAGCCCATGTTGAAGCCAGTGAACATGATGGTGATGAACAGCGAGCGATTGCGCTGCGGCAGGTATTCAGACAGCAATGTCGTGGTATTGGGCATCGCCGCGCCCAGCGCCACACCCATGAACAACCGCAGTGCCGCCAGTTCATAGGGGTTGCGGGCGAACGCACAGGCCAGGCTCAAGACACTGAAACCGGTCACCGCGCACAGCAGCACTTTTTTGCGTCCCAGACGGTCGGCGTAAGGACCGGCCGTCAACGCACCGATGGCCAGGCCAACCATGCCGGCGCTCATTACCGGGCCGAAGGCGGCTTTGGACAGGCCCCACTCCTGAATCAGCGAAGGGGCGATAAAGCCCATGACGGCGACGTCAAAACCGTCAAACAGCACAATGAAAAAACACAGGGCCATGATCAGCCACTGATACGGCGCAACCGGTCGGTTGTCGATCCACGCCTTGATATCGACTGTTTCGTTACTCATGCATTCACCTTCTTATTTTTTTGAAATTGCGGCAGGCGTGGAGTCGATGCGCGACAGTCACTCTGTTGGGCGTGACTCTAAAGCCGCAGGCGCCCGCCCCGCCTCTGGGAAATCCTTAAGGGGGTATCGGTTTTTCTTATCGGGCCGGTTCTGCGAACCGGGGCTAGACTTAAAACCCCGGGCCTGGAAGCCATCGATCAGCCTTTTTATGTGAGGAAAAGTCATGAGCGACAAAGATGATCTGCGCAAATACTCCTCCCAAGTCATCGACGGCGTCGAAGCCGCGCCCGCACGCGCGATGCTGCGCGCCGTGGGCTTCACCGATGCCGACTTCAAGAAGCCGCAGATCGGCATTGCGTCCACCTGGGCCATGGTCACGCCGTGCAACATGCACATCGACAAGCTCGCCCTTGAGGTGGAAAAAGGCGCCAACGCAGCCGGCGCCAAAGGCGTCATCTTCAACACCATCACCATTTCCGATGGCATCGCCAACGGCACCGAAGGCATGAAGTATTCGCTGGTGTCGCGCGAAGTAATTGCCGATTCGATTGAGGTGGTGGTCGGTTGCGAAGGCTTTGATGGTCTGGTGACCGTGGGCGGTTGCGACAAGAACATGCCGGGCTGCCTGATCGGCATGGCGCGGCTCAATCGGCCGTCGATCTTTGTCTATGGCGGCACCATCCGTCCGGGCGCCGGCCACACCGACATCATTTCCGTGTTCGAGGCCGTGGGGCAGCATGCGCGGGGGGATATCAGTGAAATCCAGGTCAAACAGATCGAAGAAGTGGCGATCCCCGGCCCCGGCTCCTGCGGCGGGATGTACACGGCCAACACCATGGCCTCGGCCATTGAAGCGTTGGGCATGAGCCTGCCCGGTTCCAGTTCTCAGGAGGCGGTCGGCAGCGATAAAGCGTCAGACAGTTTCCGTGCCGGCCAGCAGGTCATGGAATTGCTCAAGCTGGACCTCAAGCCACGCGACATCATGACCCGCAAAGCCTTCGAAAACGCGATTCGCGTGGTGATCGCCCTCGCCGGCTCGACCAACGCCGTGCTGCACCTGCTGGCCATGGCGAATGCCGTGGATGTCGACCTGACGCTGGACGACTTCGTCGAACTGGGCAAGGTCTCGCCAGTGGTGGCCGACCTGCGCCCCAGCGGCAAATACATGATGAGCGAATTGGTGGCCATTGGCGGCATCCAGCCGCTGATGAAACGCATGCTCGACGCCGGCATGTTGCATGGTGATGTGCTGACTGTCACCGGCAAGACCCTGGCGGAAAACCTGAAAGACGTGCCCGATTACCCCGAAGGCCAAGACGTGATCCTGCCCTTCGACAAACCGATAAAAAAGGACTCCCACCTGGTGGTGCTGCACGGCAACCTCTCACCCACCGGCGCCGTGGCCAAAATCACCGGAAAAGAAGGCCTGCGCTTTGAAGGCACGGCCCGGGTTTATCACGGTGAGGAAGGAGCGCTGGCGGGGATTCTCAACGGCGAGGTCAAGGCCGGCGAGGTCATCGTGATCCGCTACGAAGGGCCAAAAGGTGGTCCGGGCATGCGCGAAATGCTCTCGCCGACGTCGGCGGTCATGGGCAAAGGGTTGGGAAAAGATGTCGCGCTGATTACCGATGGCCGTTTCTCCGGCGGCTCCCATGGTTTTGTCGTGGGGCATATCACRCCGGAAGCCTTTGAAGGCGGACCGATTGCGTTGATTGAAGACGGCGACAAAATCACCATCGACGCCGAAACCCGGCAGATTACGGTGGACGTGAGCGATGCGGTTTTGGCCGAGCGCAAGAGCCGCTGGGTGCGGCCGGAATCCAAATACAAACGCGGGGTGTTGGCGAAGTATGCGAAGACAGTGTCCAGTGCTTCGGAAGGGGCTGTGACGGATAAATACCTCTAAAACCCGATCACTATTTGACCGACTATCCGAAGAAAGCCTGGAATTATTCAGACGAGTAAAATTTGGAGGGGGATCACTTCAACGCGCCTTTGCAAGGCAGGAGGTTTTACGATGAAAATCGTATCTTCGCTGGCGTTGATGGTAGCGGCAGGGTCCATCTCCGTGGCTGTAACAGCCCAGCAGCAGATCGACGCCGTTCCCTTGAACGCAACAACTTACAATGCCGGGCATATCGCTCAGGCCGTTCTAACCCCAGTGAACAGTAATGAGACGGAGCTCTCACTGTTCGTGGGTGGTGTACCCGAGGGCACTTTGGTTCCGGCGCACTTGTATACCTATGTCTACAAGGGAAGCTGCGCCCAACATGATCCGAAACCGGCCTACTCACTCAACAGAGTCGTTACTGACAACTTCAACGAAACAGAGGGAATCCAACTCGATAAGACTGTGCCTCTGCCTTACGAAACGCTGCGCTCCGGCCATTACTCGCTGGTGGTGCGCGATAGCCCGGCCGATGGCAATCACGAAATTTTCTGCGGTCAACTTACCTGAGAACCTCTCCCCGCTACCACGCAAAAGCGCGGTAGCGGGAACCCTTGCTATTGAAATCCGTCAGAGCCGAAACCGATCCACCGACTGCGACAACTTACCCGCCAGACTCGACAGCTCATCGGTGGTCGACGCCGTCTGCCCGATCACCTTGCTGTTGCCTTCCGACATCCCGGCAATCATGTCCACCTGATGGGCGATTTCGTTGCTGGCCAGGCTTTGCTCGCCGATGGTGCGAGTAATGTCGTTGACCAGTTGCGTCGTGTTGAGTGTCGCGTCGAGGATTTGACGAATAGCGCGCTCGACGTCGGCGGTCACGGCCATGCCTTTGTCGACCTGGGCCACGCCCGCCTCCATGCTGGTCACCGCCTCACGGGTGCTTTGTTGGATGCGCGCGACCATGCTGGCAATTTCCTGAGTGGACGCGCTGGTGCGGCCAGCGAGGTTGCGCACCTCATCAGCGACCACGGCAAAGCCTCGGCCTTGCTCACCGGCACGGGCGGCCTCAATGGCGGCGTTCAACGCAAGCAAGTTGGTCTGATCGGCAATACCCTTGATCACTTGAATGATGTTGAAAATCCCTTCGGATTCCTTGTCCAGCGTGCGAATCACCTGAGCCGACTGCTGTGCGGAACGGGAAATGCCGTCCATGTCCTGGACGACTTGATGGATCACCCGACCACCATCCTTGGCCAGTGATTCGGCCTGATTGGCCATGTCCAGCGCGCGCTCCGCATGGCGGGTGATTTCCTCAATGCTCGCGGTCATTTCGCTGGTGGCTGCCGCCATGGTGCTGGCGGCGGCGCTTTGCTGCTGGCTGCTGTCGGCGACTTGATGACAACCGCTGCTCAATTGATCGCTCATGCCGCTCACACCGTGCGCGTTGCTGCGCACCACCTCGATCATGCCGCGCAAGTCACGCTGCATGGTCGCCAGGCTGCGGATCAAGGCACTGGCTTCGTCTTTTTGCGTCGGCTCGACAATGGGTTCGCTCAAATTGCCATGGGCGATGCTTTGGGCAATCCGGCTGGCGGTCTGCAACGGCCCGATGATGCTCAGCGTCACCCAGCGCCCCTGAACCAGCAGCAACACCAGGCTGGCGATCAGCACGATACCGAGGGTGAAGTTGGCGCTCTGGATGGCTCGCGCAGTGCCTTGGCTGGCCTGTTGCGTGTTGGTTTCGATCAACTCGCTGAGGGCGGCCATCTGCTCTTCCAGTTGGCTGAATGCGGCATTGAAGGTGCCCAGCTCTTTCTGCGCCGCTTCCGGGTTCTCCAGCGCAAGACTGACGATGCGCTCGGCCGCGCTGATGTAGGTGTCGAGGCTCGGCTTGACCTTGTTCAGAGCCGATTTCAGGGTGTCATTGACCGGCAGCTTGAGGTTTTCACCCAGTACTTCACGAAAATGCCTGGCATGCTCCTCGATGGAACTGTGCACCTCGGCTTTGCTGCTGGTGCTTTTGCCCAGGCCCACCACCATCGCCGACAGCACATCGGCGCGCAGGGCGTCGTGCATCATGTCGGCTTCAAGGTGGTTGCGCAGCGCGGTCATGCTGACCTCGTTTTCATTCACAGCTGCAGCCATCTGCGTGTTGCCCACGTAACTGACCAGACTCACGATCAGCGCGGCGAGCACACTGGTGCCAATCAACAGCAATAAACGGAGTTTTATCGACACGGTGAAGCCCTCTGTTGCCACGTCGGCATGATGAAAACGCTATCGACCGGGGCCGCCACATGTTTAACGCCGGACCGGGTTTTTTAGCAATTTGCGACATGCGGTAGGCAAAGCCGCAAATTTTTGCACCTCGCCCTCCTGAACCTAGTGTGCAAACCCCAGTCTTACTCCCGCCGTGAATACCCATTACCACTGTCCTCTCTTCAGAGCTTTCCGCCTCATGCACCCGACCGTCCCCGCCTCGCGCTGCGCTTCGCTGTGTTTCTTGTCTGTGCTTGCTCTATCCGCTGCCCCCGCTCATGCCAATGGCGAACGCCAATTAGTGGCGGCAATCAACGACTATCGTGCTCATCCACAACGTTGCGACAGACGCCCGGCCCAGCACCTGGCACCGCTGGCGCTGAATTCCAACCTGGCGTTGCCAATCGGCTATGGCGGCGGTTTGCGCGAACGGTTGAAAGATTCCGGCTATTCAGCGGTGGCGGTACGCAGCATTCGGGTGGTCGGCGCACAAGACGCCGATGAAGCTTTCGATATGCTGCAGGACGACTACTGCGGGGCGTTGCTGGACGGCCAGTACGCCGACATTGGCGTCAGTCGCGCCAGGACCGAATGGCAAGTAGTGCTGGCGCGGCCGGTGCTCGACAGTCAGGTCAGCGATTCGCGAGCCGTCAGCAAAGCGTTGTTGGCCCAGGTCAACGCAGCACGGTCCAAACCGCGGATGTGTGGTGGCCAGCGCTTCGCTGCCGCGCGGCCGCTTGGCTGGAGCCCCGCACTCGGCGCCGCCGCACAAGGGCACAGTAAGGCGATGGCCTACGGCAATTACTTCGCCCACCAGGACCCCGACGGTGATATGCCAGCGGATCGAGCGCGAGCGGCCGGTTTCCGCGGCAGGCAGGTCGGCGAAAACATCGCCGCCGGGCAGAGTTCACCGAGCAAGGCCATGGCCGGATGGCTGGCCAGCCCCGGGCATTGTGCGAATTTGATGAACCCGATGTTTACTCAGGTTGGCGCGGGGTACGCGGCGGATGCGCGCAGTGATAAAGGGGTGTATTGGACGATGGTGTTTGGGGCGCGATGAGCGGGCTCATGCCTTCTTCAGTTTGATCAGGAACATCACCGCCAGACTGACACAGGCGCCGGCCACCGCCAGCGCCATGTCTTTCTGCGAATCCCACGGGTCGTTCTGTGCGCCGATAAACTCGCGTGAAGTGTCATCGCCCAGATAGGCCCCGCCGATCCACTCCACCAGTTCATAGATAGCCGACGTCGACAGCATGATGTTCAACGCCATAAACACCACCCAGAAACCCCGCAATGGGGTCAGCCGCAACAGCACTTCCCGCACGGGATACACCATAAACAGCCCGTAACTCAAATGGACCAGCCGATCAAAGTGATTGCGATGCAGCCCCAGTGCCTTGTTGAAGCTGACGCCGGTCAAGGTTGAGCACCAACGGTCATAAGGCACTTCGGCGTAGGTGTAGTGAGCACCCAATTCGTGAATGCACAGGAACACGAAAATCAGGGTGACGGACGCAGCGGACAAACGAAACCAGGGTGAAACAGCCACCAACGTGCCGACAAGCAACAGCACCAACAGGTTTTCCAGCGCCCAATCAATCCGGCTGTGCGGCGAATAACCCAGCACCACGGTGATCAACACCAGCAGACTCAACAACGTCAGGTCGTATCGCGCATCTGCCTTGGCCTGCATGCTGTGGGCTCCTGACCGGGGTTGCGCATGCTCAAACTCGCGCTGAGCGTTTGCACAAATGATGACCCTACCCTTCACATTGATTCGCCTGGGCGTCAGGGGTTCCGAAGTCGTGGTGGTCGACGGGACAATCTAAACGGTTCCAGCAAAAGCTTTTGCCTATGAGCGCCGAATACTCCACCTATTAGCTGACTTGCGGATAGCCGTCTAACATTATCCCAGCGCTGGCGTCAGCCAGCCGGTTTTGAGCTGATAAGGAGACAGGAATGAGTCAGAAACATGACTAAGCCTGCCGTGGGCCACCGTGATTACACCTCGTTTTCCGCTGTACCGATT